>JAITQP010000317.1 GCA_031288885.1 Prevotellaceae bacterium
CGTTGCGGCGTGGGTCAAAGGGCATGGGGCTGCGGGACACAATTAAAAATTACGAATTACGGGGAACGGTGAATAGCTGTTCTCCGTTTTCCGTTCCCCGTTAACCATTAACCATTAACCATTAATCATTACTCGCTAACCACCGCCAATCCGCGCGCAATTTCGGGAACAATGCCTTTCTTTACGAATGTTGGTCGGGCGAGGCGTCGCACCGTAGGCCGGTAGCACTCAAACAGGAGCGCGGCCAGCACGCACACCGCGCCGTAGAGCAGCATGCAGAGCGAAAAGCTGAGGTACTTTTCCAGCCAGCTTTGCAGCAGGCTGCCCAGCGGCGTCATGCCCACCATTGCCATTACGTAAATGCTCATCACGCGCCCGCGCTTGTCGTCGTCGGCAAGGGTTTGCAGCAGCGTGTTGATGGACGAAATGGAGGCAATCAGCCCAAACCCTATGGGAAACGCGAGCAGGAGGGCTACGGCGGGCGTGCGCACGTAGGCGAGGAGCATTATCCCCAGCCCAAACAGCGCCGTGCACAGCATAACGACCTTTGCCAAGCCCAGCACGCTCTTGCGGGCGGCAAGGTATATGGCGGCGGTCAGCGCGCCCGCGCCAAACGCCGACATGAGGAAGCCCAGCATTTGGCCGTCGCTGGCGAGGTTTTGCCCCACGTAAGCCGGAATGAGCACCGTGAGCGGCATCCCAAAAAAGCTGATGATAGCCGCCATGATGAGCAACACCCTGATGGGCAAAAAGTTGCCGATGTAGCGTACGCCTTCGCCCAGCTCCTCCCACATGTGCGCGTTGCGCCTGTGGTAAATTTTGGGGTTAATCCTCATCTTTAGCATAGCCACAATAACGGCGATGTAGCTCAGCCCGTTAATCAAAAAGCAAAACCCCTCGCCCAGCAACCCGACGATAATCCCGCCAATGGACGGCCCCACCAGCCGCGCGCCGTTGAACACCGCCGAGTTGAGCGCCACCGCGTTGCTGATGTCCTTTTTGTCCACCAGCTCCACCGTGAGCGACTGTCGCGCCGGCGCGTCCACCGCCGCAACTATGCCCACGTACAGCCCCAGCGCCATAATTTGCCAAACGGCTATCGCGCCGGTAAACATGAGCGCAGCTAAAGTAAAAGCTTCCACCATCATGCAGAATTGCGTGATGACGATGATTTTATGACGGTCAAACCGGTCGGTAATTACGCCGGAAAAGGGCGAGATAATGAAGCTCGGCAGCTGCACCAGCAGGTTGATGGTTGCCAGCAGCACCAGCGACCCCGTGAGCCGGTAAACGAGCCAGCTCATGGCAATTTGCTGCATCCAAGTGCCTGTAATAGATATACATTGTCCGCCAAAGTACAGGCGGTAGTTCCGCGAACGAAGCGAGGAAAAAATCTGCTTTAAAACGCCTAAATTATTGGGTATTAGCTCTCTCCACTTATACATTCTTCCTAAAATTGATGGGTATAATCGCCGCAAAGATAGCCAAAAAATCAGCGCAAGGCGGAAAAGCAAGCATCATTAACGTTTTTCGTTAGAAATGTAGCTCTTCGTTTTTAGCTCCTCTCAGCATGTGCCGCTTACCTCCGGCGCCCGCAAGCCGCTGCACCGTAAATCCGGCGGCGCGGAGATTTTGCTTAACTATACCTTTACTTGAGTAGGTCGTCAGCAACGAGCTGCTACTAAGCGAGCTATAGATACGGCTAAAAACCTCCGCTGTCCACAGCTCCGGCTGTGTTTCCGGCGAAAAAGCATCAAAATAGACCACATCAAAGCTACGTTGTAGGCTGTAATCCAGCAGGCTACGTTTTACTTTATATAGCGTGAAGTGAGGCGTAACAACAACCGGCGTATTCCACTCATGCTGATGAAGCTCCATAAACCGGTGTCTGTCAACTCCCAATATATCAGGATAGTTGAGCGCGGCGGCGGTGGCGAGGTCAAGAGGGTAGGGGTCAACGCTTTCAAAGTAAACGTGTTGGTTGGTTTTTTCCGCCTCCAGCATGGTAAGCAAAGCGTTTAAGCCGGTACCAAAACCAACTTCAAACACCGCAAGCCGGCTTTTTTTCAGCTGCCGCAAGCCAGCCTCAATAAACACGTGCTGCGACTCCATCACAGCGCCGCGCTCCGAGTGGTAGCATTCGTTGAATTGGTGGCTCCTAACGGTGTGAGAGCCATCGGCAGTAACGAGTAAGGTGTGCATCACAAAAAAATTCGTATATTTGCATGTTTTAGTTCATAGCTTGAAAATCTCATAGTAAAAAATTTGTAGCGCAAAAGTAGGAAAAATAATGGATATTTTTGTAATAAACCAATTTAAACTTCTGATACTATTATGTTTTACGACGATGACGATGAGGACGACGAGGACGATTACTACAACCGGTCGGGCGATGTAAAGAATTTACCGATTTTTAAAAAGGGAGAGGAAATTCGGGATGTAGTCAGCTTACTTGCAGACTTGTTTCCAGAAGATGATGAGCAGCTGCAATTTCTAAAAGACGAAATGCTTAGCAATGCCCATTTGCTGACGGTAAAGATAGTCGGTGCAGAGGCAACTGAATTATATGACCTAAAAATGGAGGCTGCAACGTTTATCCGCAAAGCAGCATGTGATTTAATGGTCATGAACCATTCATTGGCAGCATTTGGGTTTGAGAATGTTGACTATTTCCAAATAGTCAGACAGCTGATTGAGGAATATCGCCTTTTGTTTATTGATTGGGTAGCCGGATTTGACAAATGGAGCTATATCATCGATAGATGGGGGTTGTTTAATCCACCCGGTATAGGTCCGTTTGACTACCCCGAATTCTAAGCTCCTGTTTTTTCGGCATAATGTTTGATATTCCAAACAAATTTCCTATATTTGTACGCAATATAAAACATTATGAATAGAGCAAAATATACTTTACTTCCCCGTTTGACAAAAATTCTGGAGGAGCTGGGAGAGAATATCAAGCTGGCGCGGCTTCGGCGAAAGCTGAGCGCCGCGCAGGTTGCCGAGCGTGCGGGCATTTCCCGCTCCACGCTTTGGCAGATAGAAAAGGGCCTACCGAACGTCTCCATGGGGTACTATGCGCAGGTGCTGTTTGTGCTGGGCTTGGAAAAAAACCTTTCCGGCATAGCTGCCGATGATGTACTTGGACGGAAGCTACAGGATGCGCAAATATTGGTAAAGAAACGTGCCCCCAAAAGAAAAATAGCTAAAAATGAGGAGTAGCAAGGAAATATTGGTTTACGCTGGCTGGGAGGGTTTAGAAGCTCCTCAGCTTATTGGAACGCTGTGCTCTTCGTACTCGCGCGGGAAGGAAATTTTTTCTTTTGAGTATGACAAACGCTTTCTGCAATCCTCCTGTGTTCAAGAAATAGACCCAGATTTGGGGCTTTACTCCGGTATCCAATATCTGCGCGACGAAAAACGCAACTTCGGCGTTTTTCTGGACTCCTCGCCCGATCGTTGGGGTAGAGTGCTGATGGACAGGTGCGAATCCATTCTTGCCCGCATGGAAAACCGTCCGCGTCTGCACTTAAGCGAATCGGACTATTTGCTGGGTGTTTTTGACGAGCAACGCATGGGCGCACTGCGATTTAAGGCCGCTGCATCCGGCGCTTTTATGAACGATAACCGAAATTTTGCCACTCCGCCATGGACATCTATCTACGAGCTCGAGCAGGCAAGCTACCAGCTGGAAAGCGATTTGGTAGCAGATGACTCCGAGTTGTTGAAGTGGCTGCACATGCTGCTTGCGCCCGCCTCGTCTTTGGGTGGGGCGCGACCGAAAGCGGGCGTTAGAAGTACCGATGGCGCGCTGTGGATTGCCAAGTTTCCGAGCAGGGAGGACAGCTACGACGTTGGCGCGTGGGAAATGGTTGCCAACGAGCTGGCGCAAATGGCAGGGGTGAACGCTGCGCAGGCAACGGCTAAACCGTTTTACGGAAAGCAGCATACCTTTCTGACAAAGCGTTTTGACCGTACAGCCACCGGACAACGCTTGCATTTTGCCTCTGCAATGACATTATTAGGCTATACCGATGGCGCCAGCTTTCAGGAAGACGTGAGCTATTTGGAGTTAGCGGAGCTTATCGTAAGGAAAGGTGCAAACGTAAATCGGGATTTGGAGGAGTTGTTCCGGCGGATTGTGTTTTCCATTTGCGTGAGCAACACCGACGACCATTTGCGTAATCACGGATTTTTATTGACGGCAGAAGGCTGGGCTTTGTCGCCCGCCTACGACGTTAACCCAAATCCAAAGGGTGGGGGGTTGAAGCTGAACATCTCGGCGCACGACAACTCGTTGGACTTGGGCCTTGCCGCTGAGGTTGCATCTTTTTTCCGGTTGACGGATGCTCAGGCTAAGGCAATCATTGAGAATACGGTCAGCGTTGTGGCAAAATGGAAACAAATTGCAGGGAAGTACAAGATTTCGAGGGATGAGCAGGACAGGATGAGCCCCGCATTCCGATTTGCACCGTAGCGTTCTCCGTTTGGCCTTTCAATACTCCACCTCCCACAGAAACAGCCCCTGTGCAGGCGCAGAAGTGCTTGCTCTACAGCGGTTTTTGCTGTCAGTAACTTTTGCAAACTCCTCAGGGCTAAGCTTACCGCGCCCCACGTCCAGCAGCGTCCCGACAATGGCGCGCACCATGTTGCGCAAAAATCGGTTGGCTTTAATGGTGAAAACAAGGGTGTTATTTTCCTTATCCTCAGCCCAGTATGCTTCGTGTATGGTGCAAATGTTAGTTTTGGCGTCGCTGTGCAGCTTGGCAAAGCTCGTGAAGTCGGTTGTGGTTAGCAGCAGGCGGGCGGCGGCGTTCATGGCTTCTACGTTGAGCGGATGGTGCACGTAGCAGGCGTACTCCGTTAAAAACGGATTTTTTACCAGCGTAATAAAGTACCTGTACGTGCGCGAAATGGCGTCGAAGCGGGCGTTGGCGGCGTCCGGCACGGGGTGCAGGTCGTAGCAGGCAATGTCCGGAGGCAGGATTTTGTTTATTTTGGGCACAAAGGTTTGGGCGTTGATAGATTTCGTCGCCTCAAAGTGCGCGGTAAAGCGGCGTGCGTGAACGCCGGTATCGGTGCGCCCGCAGCCAAGCGTTTCGGCGGGCTCGCCAAGCAGCAGCAGCAAGGCTTTGTTTAGCTCCGCCTGAACGGTATGCGCATTTTTTTGTATCTGCCAGCCGTGATAAGCCGTGCCTTTGTACGATATGTGTATGAAGTATTTGATGACTTTTGGGATTACCTCGATTGTTTGATAATTTACATTATATTAAATAGGAATTTTTCTATGATGCTGGATTGCTTCCAAGCCCTGAAAGGGCTTAATTTTCATAACCGCAGGTCAGCGACCTGCGGGAAAGCGCTCACCTTCCCCCATCCTCTGCCTGAAAGGCAGGACGCAACGCTAAGCCAACATGTCCTGCCTTTGCTCACCGTGTTTATTTTAAGGTGTTCGCGAGCTCGCTTCGCTCGGTTCAGGCAGAGGAAGAGGAGGTGCGCTGGCTGTCCGCAGGTCGCTGACCTGCGGTTATGAAAATCCGGCTTTTCAAGCCGCACCACCCGGCAGAGTATTAGCACTTCGTCTTTTTCCTTTTTTACCCTTATATGGGTTCGGGTCTCGCAATGACGCGAAGCGTGCCTCTCCGTTAATGTAAATTATTATTGTACTCTTATTATTTGTGGTGCACTAGCATGTAGGGGCGGGTTTAAAACCCGCCCCTACCAGCCACGCCTCGCGCCATTACTCATTAATCATTAATCATTAATCATTAATCATTAATCAAAGCTATAGCAAACGGCAAACTCGCCTATAATTCTGTAGTGTATTGTAAAATCTGCGGTTTTGTTTTTTCCTGAAAAGGT
>JAITQP010000011.1 GCA_031288885.1 Prevotellaceae bacterium
GGCGTGCCTATCTATTAATGTAATTTTTATTGAGATTAACATAACATGCTATGTTTGCCGCGCACTTCTGTCTTTCTACATAAATTGTTTGTTTAGAATTAACGGTGCAAATATACAAAAATTATTTCAAGTTGTCCAAGTTGGGGTGAAAATAGGTGAGGGCAAGCGTCCTCACTCCTGAACCTCTACGCTGTCCCGAGCCACAACGTCATCCACAAACGTGGTGGTGTCGGGCAGCTCGTTGCGCCACGGGTTGAAGAGGAAGAGCATGCTGTCCTGCTGCATGGCCTGCGTGCTGCGGGCTTTGTTAAAGTTGATGATGCTGGTATTTTTGTAGTAGTGCCGCAAAATTTTTTCGCAGCCCCACCCCCTTTCCGCCATTTGTATAGCGCCCTCCTGACATAGGCCTACGCCGTGCCCGTAGCCTCTGCCCGTCAGCAGCACATCGCCGCCGGCAAGCCCTACGTCAAAAAAGGTGGAGCGCAGGCCAAACCGGTGGCGTATTTTGGTGAGCTCCACCTTTTTTCCGTTCACCTCGTAGTACTTTTTGCGCAGCGGCTGCTCAAACTCGAGCTGCCGTGGGGTTTTTACGCGAATGCCGCTCCGGCTCATGTAGTCGCGCCACTCGCTCAGCGCTATGCGCTTTTGCCAGCGCGCGCCCTGCTCGTACGTGCAGTGCTCGTCCCTCACGGAGCGGAGGTAGGGCAGCTTTTCGCGCCATACGTTTTCGGAGTGGCAGGTTTGCCCGCCGCAGTTGGCGTGGAACGAGGGCGTTATGGGTCGTTTTTCCCCGTCAATCACAATCGTCCCCTCGGTTTCGTTCACCGCAGCGCGGATGCGCCGGCAGCGCGTGAGCAGCCCCTTGTAGGCCTGACAGTGCACGCCGTCGCAGAGGTTAAAGCCGTCCTTGCCGTGCCGGTTGAAGTGCGCGTAGAGGTAGGTGCGGGAGAGGATGGCCTGCGCCTTGAAGAATTCGGGCTTCGCCGCGCAGCCCGTTTCGGCCTCCACCACGCCGCTCAGGTAAAAGCGCTCGTCGAGCTGGTTGACGATGAGCAAGCCGCTCCCGTCCTTTGCGCTGCGGATAAAGGCGTGCTGGGCGTAGCTGAGCGTCGGCTGCAGGGGGTTGAGGCAGGTGATGGAGAAAAGCCCCTCGTCGCCCATGCCCACGGCTTTTACGGAGGAGAACGTCCCCATGCTTTCGCCGGAGATGCGCAGCCTCACGCCGCTACCGCTGCTCGACAGCAGCATGGCCGCGCCCCTATCAACTGCCGCAATCAGCAGCGTGTCGTCCACAATGATAGCGTAGCTGCCGCTCTGCACCGCAAACGTTGCCGTCTTGACCGGCATATCGAAAAACAGCCCCACGCTTACCTTTTGAGCGCAAAGCGAAAAGGTAAGGCAAAAGTACGCCGCCAACCCGCAGCAAAGCTGCCTGTAGCCTGTTGTTTTCAATTTTTTGGGTATTTATTATTAACTTCCCACCTCCCAGCTTTTAGTTCATCCCAGCTTTTCCTTTGTTGAGGGCAGCGCATACTTTAGGGCGTCGCGCTTTACGGCGGCTTTCATGGCGCGCGCCAGCGCCTTGAAGATAGCCTCGAGCTTGTGGTGCTCGTTGCCGCCCTCCGCCTTTACGTTCAGGTTCATTTTAGCAGCGTCGCTCAGCGACTTGAAAAAGTGGTATATCATTTCGGTAGGGAAATCGCCGATTTTGTCGCGCCTAAATTCGGCGTCGAACACCAGCCACGCGCGCCCGCCAAAGTCCAGCGCCACCTGCGCCAAGCAATCGTCCATCGGGAGCACAAACCCGTAGCGCTCAACGCCGCGCTTGCTGCCCAGCGCCTTGTAGATGGCTTCGCCCAGCACAATCCCCACATCCTCTATGAGGTGATGCTCGTCCACGTGCAGGTCGCCCTTGGCGGCAATGCTCAGGTTGCAGCCGGAGTGGCGCGCAAGCTGCTCCAGCATGTGGTCAAAAAAGGGCAGTCCGGTGTTGATTTGCGCCTGTCCGCTGCCGTCCAGCTCAAGCCGGACGCAAACGTCGGTTTCGGCGGTGGTGCGGGTGATGTCGGCGGTGCGCGTTTCGCACTTCAGGTGCTCGTAAATCTTCATCCAATCCTGCGTAATTAGCGCGCAGCAGCCGGACAAGCCCTGCGCGGCGAGCTCCTCGCGGCGGCTTTCGTCGCCTATAAGGATGGCTTTTGCCCCCAAATTTTTGGCCAGCATCACGTCGGTTATCCGGTCGCCAATGGTGAACGAGCCGGCCAAGTCGTAGCTGCCGTCCATGTACTTTTTCAGCATGCCCGTGTTTGGCTTGCGCGTAGGCAAATTTTCGTGCGGAAACGACCTGTCAATGCAGATGTCGCTGAAGCGGATACCCTCGTTTTCGAGGCAGCGCAGCATTTTATTTTGCACCGGCCAAAAATCTTTTTCGGGAAACGACGCCGTGCCCAATCCATCCTGATTGGTCACCATGACCAGCTCAAAGTCGAGCTCGCCGGCAATGTGGTACAGGGCGCGCAGCACGCTCGGAAGAAGCTCCAGCTTTTCGAGGCTATCCACCTGCTCGTCGGCAGGCTCCCTGATGAGCGTACCGTCTCTGTCGATAAAAAGACACGATTTCATGTTGATTTACGGAATTACAAAGTTGCACAGCATTTACACTTCCCCCATCGCCGCCACCAGCGCTGCGTTTTCCTGCGGCGTGCCAACGGTAATGCGCAGGCAATCCTCGCACAGCTCCACGCTGTGGCGGTTGCGGACAACTACGCCTTTGCCCACCAAATGGCGGTATATGGCGTTGGCGTTGGTTGTTTTTACGAGGATAAAATTTGCGTCGGAGGGGAAAATGCGCAGCACGCAGGGCAATGCTGCCAGCGCGCTGAGCAGCGTTTTGCGCTCGGCGAGCAGCGTTTTTACCCACGCCCTCACGTCGTGCTCGCGCTGCACGATGTGCTGTAGCGCGTGCTGCAGCGTCAGCACGTTGACGTTGTAGGGGTACTTTACCTTGTTGAGCACGTCGATAATTTCCGTCGCGGCAAACGCCATCCCCAGCCGCACCCCCGCCGACGCCCACGCTTTGGAGAACGTTTGCAGCACCACCAAGTTTGGGTATTTATGCAGCTCCGACAAGAACGTTTTTCGCTCCGAAAAGTCGATGTAGGCTTCGTCGAGCACCACAATGCCGGAAAAATTTTCGATGGTTTTTACCACTTCGTTGCGGTTGAGGCTGTTGCCGGTGGGGTTGTTGGGCGAGCACAGCCAGATGAGCTTGGTGCGCTCGTCGGCAGCGCTCAGCAGGTCGCCGGCGCAGAAGTCGCGCTGCTCGTTGAGCGGCGCCCTCCGGTACTCCACGTTGTTGACGTCGGCGGCCACCTTGTACATGCCGTAGGTTGGCGCAATGGCAACGACGTTGTCCTCTTTTGGCTCGCAAAATGCCCGAAAGAGCAAGTCAATCGGCTCGTCGCTGCCGCTTCCCCCCAAAAATATTTGCTCTGCCGCCACATTTTTTTGCGCGGCAATGGCGCGCTTCAGCTCCCGCTGCATGGGGTCGGGGTAGCGGTTGTAGGGAGCGTTGTACGGATTTTCGTTAGCGTCGAGAAAAACCGACGCCTCGCCCGCAAACTCATCGCGCGCCGTTGAGTAGGGCTTGAGCTCACGGATATTTTTCCGTACCAGATTTTCGATGTTAAACATAGCAAACCTATTAATTCATTGTTTCCATCCGGCATCCGGCGTTTTTACCGGAAAAAGCGACGGCAAGCAGAACTATTTTCCCAAGATGCTGGTTGTAGTACCGCTTTTCGTGAATTTGCTTCATCGCCTCGTTAAGCAGCGTGCCTATTTTCGCTTTCTTATGGTACTTTACCTCGGCAACAACGGTAAGGTCGGGTTGCCGCCACACCGCGTCGGCGCGACCGAGGTTGTTCGAAACCTCGCCCTGTATGC
>JAITQP010000171.1 GCA_031288885.1 Prevotellaceae bacterium
TGCTTTTGTACGGTTCAATCCCTACAAATGCTCACGTTCCCGAGCGACGGCGCCGATGTAAAGATTATCCATATTGACGATGACGTTGTAGAGGCGCTGATGGTGGATTTTGGGTGGACAGAGGAGCAGGCAACCGGCAGCTACTACCCCTCAAAAACGCACGCGACCCTCGTGGATGAATCTTCGGGGCTGTACAAAAAACCGTGGCGCGAAATATACGAGCTTCTTTTGCTGGAGCTAAGCTTGAAAAAGTAAGGAAATACACGCCAACGCATCACATAAAATAAAGCATCATAGCTACGAAAACCACCCCTCACTTAGAGCTTTTAGCAAATTTTGACCCACTCAACCTCTTGTAGTTTATCAAAACATTTTTACCTTTGTTGCTATAATTTTCTTTACGTAAACTTTAAGCAGCATGAATGAATTTTACTATTCCGGAAGCAACACGTTGGAGGTAATGGCAAACGCCAAGCGGTACAACACATTCCTCGAAAACCTCATTATCAACCATATTCCCAGCGCCGGCAAGCTGCTGGACATCGGCGCAGGCATCGGCACGTTTGCAGAAAGGCTACGCGCAAAAGGCTACAACGTCTATTGCGTTGAGCCTGACGATGCGCAGCGCGAGCAAATAGCGCAAAAGGGGCTGCCGGCAAGCGCCTCGGTAGAAGACGTAGCGGATAGCTCCGTGGACTACATCTACTCGCTCAACGTGCTTGAGCACATAGAAAATGACGCGGAAGCGCTAACGCTATGGGCAAAGAAGCTTAAAGCGGGTGGAAAAATTTTGGCATATGTCCCCGCATTTCGCATACTTTACTCCTCGCACGACAAAGCTATAGGGCACTACAGGAGATACCGGAAGAAAACGCTTGCCGGCTGCTTTGCAAGCGCAGGCTTACAGGTAGAAACCATGAAGTATGCCGACAGCGCCGGATTTTTTGTGTCGCTCATCTACAAGTGGGTAAACCGTAGCGGTAAGCTAAACAGCAAATCGCTGTCGTTTTTCGATAAATTTATATTCCCCGTCAGCCGCCTGTGCGATGTTTTTTGCTCCGGCCTGTTCGGGAAAAATGTATATGCTGTGGGGACGCTGAAGTAAGCGCGTTGGAAACGAAAGCTAACTTTATAATGGCTGAAAAATGGAAGCAGCAGCATAGCTACGAAAACCTCCTCTCGCTTAGCCATTAGCAATTTTTAACCCCTTTGCATCTTGTAGTTTATCAAAACACTCCTACCTTTGTTGCCAAAATTTAAAAATTGCCGGCAAAGTAAACCGTAACGTCCGCCATGAAAACCCTATCCATTATTATTCCTGCCTACAACGAAGAAAAGACGATACTTGCCGTTCTGCAAAAGGTAGCGGAGGTACAGCTGATAAACGGCATGCAAAAGGAAATCATCGTGGTGAACGACTGCTCGCGCGACGCTACGGAGCAGCTCGTGCTGTCCTACAAGGAGCAGCGCCCCGAGCTGGCGCTGACGTACTTCAGGCAGCCCGTAAACAGGGGGAAAGGCGCCGCCATTCACCGCGGAATTGCGCTTGCCGGCGGCGACTACATCATTGTGCAGGACGCCGACCTCGAGTACGACCCCAACGAGTACAACATTCTGCTGAAGCCCGTGGCGGACGGCGTTGCCGACGTGGTGTACGGCTCGCGGTTTATGGGCGGAAAACCGCATCGCGTTCTATTTTTTTGGCACACCATAGGCAACAAGCTACTTACCTTTTTATCTAACATTTTTTGCAACCTCAACCTTTCCGACATGGAAACCTGCTACAAGCTCTTTAACGCCGCCATGCTGAAAAGCGTAAAGCTG
Source organism: Prevotellaceae bacterium (assembly GCA_031288885.1). Taxonomy (GTDB): domain Bacteria; phylum Bacteroidota; class Bacteroidia; order Bacteroidales; family UBA932; genus JAITMY01. The sequence continues at coordinate 1,825 of JAITQP010000171.1, forward strand.
AAGGAGGAGCGCTTTGGGTTTGAGCCGGAGGTTACGGCAAAAATTGCGCGCGTTCCCGCCGTGCGCGTCTACGAGGTGGGCATTTCCTACTACGGCCGCACCTACGCCGACGGCAAAAAAATAAGCTGGAGGGACGGCTTTAGAGCCATCTACTGCATCATTAAGTACAACGTTTTTAGCAAATAATAGCGAACGATGAAGACTTCTCCCAAAAAACAACCGGGAAAACCCGCGCAAAAGCCCGCCGGAAAGCCCGCCGTAAAATCTTCCGGAAAGCCTGCGGAAAAGCAGGTCGCGCAGCCCTCCACCTTTCGGGGCTCGAAGCTGCTCTACCGGGTGGGAGTGATTATCATTGCCGTTGCGTTCTTCAGCGCCTACGCCAAAACTTTTGACTACAAGCCCGACATGAACGGTGACAACATCAACTACTACGCGCTGGGCAACGCGCTGGCTGCCGGCAAAGGCTACACTACCACCATGAACCTGACCGAAAGCCCGCACAACCACTACCCGCCCGGCTATCCCGCTATCGTAAGCCTCGCCATACGCGCGGGTGCGGGCGTTACCGGCGTTAAAATCCTGAACGGAATACTCTTTCTTCTTTCCTGCCTCATTCTCTACCACCTCTTTTACCGGACGACCAAAAACGTGTACATCGCCATCTTTGTAGGGTTGCTGGTTGCCCTCAACAGCACCCTGCTACGCTCGGCAACTATCATGATGAGCGAAATTCCTTTCCTGTTCTTCACCTCGCTGACGCTGCTGCTCTTCTCCTTCCTGCTGGACAGGAAAAAGTGCGACGTAAAGTACCTGCTGCTCCTGCTTGGCACGGCTGCCTGCACGGTTATTGCCTACTACGTCCGCACGGTGGGCATAGCCTTAGCGCTGGCGCTGGCGGTCACCCTGACCGTTATCCTGATTATGAACGTTTGGGAAAACCGGAAAAGCGCACGGCGCAGCATCCTCTCGGCCACCAAGCCGACGTGGGTTGCCCTGATTGCCATTGTTGCCTTTTTTATGCTGTGCAAGCTGCCATGGGATATGCGCAGCAGCCGGCTCGGCTTAAAATCTTCCTACATGTCGTCGCTGTCCCTGCAGCCGGGCGGAACGCACATTAGCGACCTGAACGGCTGGATTGAGCGCGCGAAGAAAAACGCGGTGCGCTACGCCACCAAGGAAATCCCCTCCGGGCTGCTGATGGAGCAGGTGGACTACGACAAGCCGGCAACCGCCAAAGGCTGGACGCTGAGCGTAGCCTTGCTGCTGGCCATGGTGGCAGGATTGCTTCAGCTGAAAAAAAACGACCTTCTCCTCTTTTTCTACACGGGCGGAACGGCGGTAGTACTTCTCCTCTGGCCTGACATTTGGTTTTCGCCGCGCTTTATGGCGCCCCTTATCCCCATTCTGCTGCTCTTGATGGTCATGGGGCTGGTAAAGGCAATGAGGCTTCTGCTCACCCTGCTCAAGATAAAAACGCGGGGCGTAGCGGTGGCGGCGACCGTGGTGGCGGTTTGCATCTTTTACTACCCCAACGGCTCCCTTGCCCTGAGCAGGGCGTCCGCCGCCGCCAAGACCAAAAGCTACAACGCCAGCAACTCCGCGCCGGCGCTGGTGGAATACCTCGACGCCATACGCTGGGTGAGGGACAACACCCCCAAAGACGCCTTTGTTTGCGCGCGGAAGCCCGAAATTTTCTACCTCTACTCCGGCGGCAGGAAAAGCACATCGTTCCCCAACTACGCCACGCCGGAGGAAATCGTTGCGCACATGACCAAGAACAACATCCGCTACGTCATCATCGACAGGTGGTTTCGCCACGCTTACGTGACCATTGTTCCCGCCGCGCAAAAATACCCCGACAGGTTTCGCATACTCTGGCAAACGCCCACGCCGGAAAAAGACGCACCGCTGACGTATGTTTTGGAGTTTATACCGGAATCAACATAAATTCTAACTTAGCTCTACCTTGCTTTGAATTCTCAAAACATACCCTGTATCGTTTAGAAAATTGTTCATTCTTACCTGATGATTGTTTTTTTGTGTAGGGCGAAGGCTGTTTGAAATGTATGCAGCTTTAGAGCCAAATTCTTGGGAGTCGTCATGCTGCGCAAATATAGCAATTGTACTTCTAAGCTGCTCTTCTCCTGCTGCTATCCAACCGCGATATTCCTGTTGCTTCAGCTCTACAAAAACCACCTGATTATCGGCTGTAAGGGCGCAATCACAACGTTTTGCCGTTGTACCGTCTGCCTGCACAACTTCGTATTCGGGGCAATGGTCTATTGCCGTAAAAGTTATTTCTCTTTGCTGCTCGTTTTTTACGGTAGCAATCCACTTAGCGTTATCCGTTTCATTAAGATATGCCGGATTTTTTGCGGGCGAAGGGTCGTCACAAAGACCAAATTCGCTCCTCGCAGAAACCTGCTTATGCTGTGATTTAGAAAAAAACCTCATCGTTTTGTACCTTTTTGCGGCTTACAGCTGCTGCTGAATTTCTAAAAGCTGAGCGAATAATTCGTTACCCTCGTCCAGCATTGCGTTAAGCCGATTTTCATCGGAGGGAAGTCCGTTGAATGTTTCAAGAGGATTGATAGCGCCGGTTTTCTCATCCAGCTCGTAAATGGACAACGCGGTAGCATCGACTATGGCAGCTAACGGCACAATTTGCCCCAGCGTGGCGTTTTGTTCGCCGGTTTTAAGCCGTTGACCTAACTCGCCTGCCTTTACTGCCAGCGTCAAATAGCTGATTAAATACGGACTATGCGTAGTGATTATTAGCTTATTGTTATCATTTATATTGTTGAACTCCAGCAGGCTTTGCAGCATTTTCCATTGCGACGACGGAAAAAGATTTTGTTCGGGCTCTTCCACAATGTTGATAAAGGCAGCTTTGTTAAAGCGCGCAGAAAGCGCAGAAAGCGCAATTCGTTTTTGCTCATCCGTCAAGCTGTCATTCTTCCAAATTTCCTGTACGCCCTTTTTGAACCGGATTTCCTCTTCGCTGCTCATCAGCTCTTTATTTTCGCTATGCTTTTTTACCGAGTTAGCCAAATATTCCGAAACCAAATACAACGGCACAAAAGACTGAAACCCGCTCGAGGCGTCGGAAATTTCTATTTTTTTTTCGCCATCTACCTTCAGGTACAGGTTGTTGTACTGCTTGTTGTACTCTATATCCGCATCGTTAATAGGTAGCCGCATGGCCCCTTTCATTTCCTGCTTAGCATTAAAATACTCCGTATTAAAGTCCTGCAGCGAAGCTGAAGACAGCTTCAGCTCTCTTGCCCCTTTTAGGTAGGTAATGAAGTTGCGCTCCGCCGGCACATACATAATTTGCGGCAAAGGGTAGGATTTGCTATCGTTTTCGGTTATAGCCAAGCTGTCGTTCCGGTACCTTATCGAGTAGGCCTCTCCCTCGTACTCAATGACGGTATTGGGATAAATGTAGCTACTTATTCGGTGGTACGGTAAAAACTGATTTCTCAGCTTGTTTTTCTTTTCAAACCAATCTTTTTCATAATCGCCTCTGACCAGCGCCTTTTCTATCCACAAAAATGTTGAAATTAGCTTGGCAACCGTACTTTTACCGGAGCCTTGATTTCCGACAAATACCGTTACTTTATTGATATCAAGCCACCCACTATTGCCTTGAAAGCCGCTTTTGACAGGCCCGAAGTTGTTGATTTTTATCTTACCCATTTTCTTGAAAATTTAGCGCTTAAAGGTACAAAATTATTCTCTCAAAATTCCATCAAAATAAATCCAGCTGCGCGTACTTTTGCTCCGGCTCGCCGGCGACGCCGACGTTACTCACGCCTAAGCCCAGCAGGCGCACCTTTTGCTGCGATAAGCTCACCTGCCGCAGGAGCTCTTTGGCAACAGCCCACAACAACCGGAAGTCGATAACCTTGTCCGGAAACGTTCTGCTCCGCGTAACCTGCTTAAAGTTGGCGTACTTGACCTTTACGGTGATGGTTTTTCCGTAAAACGCCTCGTCCTTCATCCGCTGGGTTACCTCGTTGGCAAGGTGGTAGAGCTCCACGTCCAGCAGCACCAGCGAGTCCTTGTCCTGCAGGAACGTGCTCTCGGCGCTGATGGATTTGGTGATGCGGTTGGGCGTTACCTCCCGCAGGTCAACTCCGCGGGCTTGCTCGTAGAGGGTGCGCCCCACCTTTCCGAAAAGGCGGACTAAGTCCACCTCCGACCGCTGCCTCAAGTCTTTCCCCGTAAAAATCCCGTAGCGGTGCATGCGCTCCGCCGTTACCTTGCCAACGCCAAAGAACTGCTCAATCTTCAGGGTTTCGATAAACTTTTCGGCGTCTTGGGGCAGCACGGCAAAAAATCCGTTGGGTTTTTTGTAGTCTGAGGCAATTTTTGCCAAAAACTTGTTGTACGACACGCCCGCGGAGGCCCGCAGCCCGACTTCGGCGTAAATTCTGCGCTGAATTTCCTTGGCAATGATGGTGGCCGAGGGGATGTTTTTGTGGTTTTGGGTTACGTCCAGAAAGGCTTCGTCCAGCGCCAGCGGCTCTACGAGGTCGGTATACTCCAAAAAGATGGCGCGCAGCTGCATGGAGACATCTTTGTAAACGTCAAAGCGGGGGGTGACAAAAATCAGGTGGGGGCACTTTCTCATCGCCGTAACGGAGGGCATTGCCGAGTGAACGCCGTAGGCCCTCGCCTCGTAGCTGGCCGCCGACACTACGCCCCGCAGCTCGGGGCGCCCCACCGCAAGGGGTTTTCCGCGGTAGGCTTCGTTGTCGCGCTGCTCCACCGAGGCGTAAAAGGCGTCCATATCCACGTGAATGATTTTACGAGCTGTAGCCATAGCAGCCTCCTGTATTTTTTGGGGTTGGCTAACTTTTTTTGGCAAGCCACCCCTCCGGATCTTGCTTAACGGTTTGCTTCCAGAGCTCAAAGTGCAGGATGGCGCGCGGGCTGTCGGGCGCGGGCGCAACCATCCCTATGGGCTGTCGGGCGCGAACGGCGTCGCCGGCGCGGACGGTAATGCCCCTGAGGTGGGTGTAGGTGGTGTAGTAAAGCCCGTGCTGCACGAGCACGGTGGTGACCGAGCCGGTGGTGAATACCCTGCGCACCACGCCGTCGGCAACGACGGACACCACCGCGCCGTCGGTGGTGGACAGGTCTATGCCGTTGCTGGTAACCCTAATTCCCTTGAGCACGGGGTGCTCGTAAACCCCAAAGTGGGTCACCACAATGCTCTGCGCCACCGGAAAGGGCAGCTTTCCGTGCAGCTTTTCAAATTTGCGGGTCAGCGTGCGCTCGTCGGTCACAAATTTTTCTGCCATTTCCTTGCTTTTCTTCTCCATTTCGCGCCGCCGCATTGCCTCGCGGCGGGCTTCCTCGGCAATAGCGGCCTGTATTTGGGCGTCGAGCAGGGCGGATTGCCTTCTCTTTGCCTCCAAATCCCGCCTCAGCTCCTGCTCTCTGGCCTGCAGGGCGGATATGGTGGACTGGTATTTTTGCTCCTCGGCGTCCAGCGCGAGCAGCTCTGCGGTTTTTTGGCTGTGCAAATACTGCTGCTCCGTCTTTTTTACCATCAGCGACGAGAGCTCGCTCTTTAGCGCTTCGTTTTGTCTGGAAATGTTTTTTGCCTGCTTAATGCGGTGCTCGGAGTACGCCTTGAGGTAGGTTGTGCGCCAGTACGCCTGATTAAAGTCGTCGCTGCTCAGGATGAACATGAGCTGCGTGTGGGGCATGCGGTTGCGGTAGGCAAACTGCAGCATTTTTGCGTAGTTTTTTTTGAGGTACGCCAGCTCGTCGTACAGGTCGGCTATTCTTTTTTGCTTCACAACGATTTCGCCCGACAGCGTTGCCAGCTGCTTGTCAATATCTTCGATGTACTTTCGGCGGGAGGCGAGGTTGGCCTGAATGAGGTTGAGGTTGTCGAGCGTTGCCTTTTGCTCCGACTGCGTTTGGTCTATGAGCGAGTTGGTGTAGGCAATGTCCCGCTCTATCTGCTTTTTTTGCTGCTCAAGGTTTTGAACGGTCTTTTGCGCAGGCGCGGCGGCAGCCCACAACATCAACAATAGTATGAAAAAGCTATGCTTCACGGCTTTAGTCTGTTTATTTTTTCCTGTAACTGCGGCGAGTCTCCGCCGTTTTCTGCCACGCGCTGCCAGTAAATCAGGGCGTTGCTGTACTCTTTGAGCTTGTAGAGCACGTCTCCGTAGTGCTCCAGCATTACCGGCTCCTTGTCGCCGCCCTTTACCAGCGCCTGCCGGAAGACTTGCTTGGAGTCGCTATAGCGCCCCATGCAGTACAAAATCCACGCGTAGGTATCGAGGTAGGTGGGGTTTTCCGGCTCGGCGTCAATGGTTACCTTGCTTAGCTGCAGCGCTCTGCTCAGCTTTCGGTTGCCCAAGCTCAGGTAGTAGGCGTAGTTGTTCATCACCGCGTGGTTGTTGGGGTCGAGGCGGAGCGTTTTTTCAAAATACTTGTCGGACTTGGAGGGCTTGTTGAGGTAAAAGTAAACATCGCCCAGCGAGGAGTAGAGGTTGAGCAGAAACGCGGTGTCAGTGGGCGCGCTGTGGAGCTTTTGGGCTTGCAGGAGCGCGCCGAGCGCGTCGGGGTATTTTTTTTGGTAGAGGTAGGATACTCCCTTTACGTAAAACGCCTTGTGCTTATCGGGCAATATTTTGGCGTAGCTGTCGGCTTCGCGCTCCAGCAAATCCCACTCCTGCCGGCCCATGAGCAAGCTTACGTAGAGCTGCCACGCCCCGTAAAAGGCAAGGTACTCGCTGGCGTGGGTGGCAAAAAAGCGCGATTTTTTTCCGTTGGCCGCCACATCGCGCAGCAGCGCGTCGTTTTCGCCCCTCAGCGTTAGCAGCTTCAGCACGCTGAGCGCGTAGCCGCGCCTGCCGGTTTGCAGGAGGTAGGTGGCGTAGAGCTCCTCCTGCTGGTAGCTGAACGTTGTTCTCGTCAGGGCGTACAGGGAGTCTATCGTGGCCGTGTAGTCCTTTTCCACGGCGGGGAAGTGCTGCAGGAACGCCAGCACCTGCCGCTTTTGCACGGCAGGCGTTGCCTCGTTGGCAAAGAGCTGGAGCAGGGCCTGAAAGTAGCTGCCGAAGTCGGACGCGCGGCGGTAGTAGTCCGACAGCGCCGCCTGAAGCGCGTACGAGGTGGAGTCGCACGCCTTGGCCTGCATGATTGCCTCAAAGGAAAGGGAATCGGCCCTTGCCACCCCGTACAGCTCGGCGAGCAAGAGCCAGTACTGCTGCTCGTCGGGGTGGCGGTCGGTCAGCTGCCGCGCCTCCGCAATGGCCTCGCTAACTTTACCCTGCTTAAACAAAATGTTCTGCATGGAGAGGATGCTCTCCTCGCTCAGCCCAAACCGCTGCCGGCGCTGCGCTATCAGCTCCTCCGCCTCGCCGTACAGCCCCTGCGCGTCGTAAAACATCAGCAGCCCGTGGTAGGCCTCCGTAATTTGGGGATTTTGCGCGATTACTTTTTTGAAAAACGGCTGCGCGTCAGCGCCCGTGCCGGCGCAGAGCTGCGCGAGCCGCAGGGTGTACCAAACGTTGGCCGAATCCAGCGCGTAGGCGGATTGGGCAAGGAGGCGCGCCTCCCCGAGCTGGTTGGCCACCGTGTAGGTGTTGGAGAGCTCGTAGTAGCACGCGTCGCAGTACGGGTCGGCCTTGATGGCCTGCTCAAAGCAGTACGCCGCGCTCTGCGTATCGCCGTACAGGAGGCGCTTTTTCCCCTCGCAGAAGTAGTAAATTTGCTCCATGCGCTTGCGCTCAGACACGGCCTTGCGCTCCCCCGCCGGAGGCGCTGGCAGCTTAGCCGCTACCGGCACGGCAAGCGCGAGCGCAAAAAGAAAAAATGATGCCCGTATGTATCGCCTAAAAGTCACGCCAATAAATTTAATTCTCAATTCTTAACTCCTAATTCTAACTCACCCCCGTGTGTCCAAAGCCGCCTGCTCCGCGCGCGGTTTCGCTCAGCGCCTGCACCGGCTTCCAGCGGATGCGCTCAAAGCGCGCAATCACCAGCTGCGCGATGCGCTCGCCGGGCTTGAGCACGAACACCTCGCCGGAAAGGTTGGTCAGCGCCACCTTCAGCTCGCCCCGATAGTCGGGGTCGATGGTGGCGGGCGCGTTGATGATGGTTATCCCAAACTTCAGCGCCAAGCCGCTTCGCGGGCGAACCTGCGCCTCGTAGCCGTCCTGAAGCTCCATAAAAATGCCCGTGGGGACAAGCAGCCGCTGCATGGGCTTGAGGATAACCTCCTCGTCAACGTTGGCGCGCAGGTCGAGCCCCGCCGAAAGCTCGGTGGCGTACTCCGGCAGGGGGTATTTTGAGGTATTGATAACTTTTACTTCCATGTTGTGAAATTCAGATTTTTATAATTTTTGTATTCCCCGTAGGGCTTTAATTTGATTAATCCCCTACGGGGAAGTTGTTGCAAGAAAAATGCACGTTCTACTGATATTATTGTCCTACGGACAACTGTTGCGCTCAAATTCCCCGTAGGGGAACAACATCAATAGCGGCGGAGCCAATTTGCAAAATCACACCGAACGCGGTGCAACACCGCCATTCCCAATTCGTAATTCCTTCAGCTTTTTTCCGTCACGCAAAAACGCCACGGCAAGGTAGGCGAGCAGAAGCGCGGCGGAAAGCGCGGTTTTTTGCGCAAGCCCCAGCTCAAAGCGCCCACAGAATACAAAGACGGCGTAAATACCCAACCCCACAAAAATGTAAAACCCAATGGTTTTAAGGTCGTAGCGTATGGGGTAAAACCTTTGCCCCATGGCGTAGCTGATGAGCACCATTACGGCGTAGCTCAAAAAATGCCCCCACGCCGCGGCGTGGTAGCCGTAGCGGGGAATGAAAATAACGTTCACCAGCACCGTCACCAGCATCCCCGAAAGGGTAATGTAAACGGCGTACTTGGTTTTTTCCGACAGCTTGTACCACATCGACAGGTTGAACACCACGCCGAGCAGGAGGTTGGCAAACAGCATTACGGGAACAACGGTAGCGCCCTCGCGGTAGCTTTTTGCGGTAAAATATGCAAAGATATCAATATTAAGCGAAACCAGCAAAAATATAAACACGGCGCAAATCACAAAGTACTTCATAACCAGCGCAAAAATTGGTCGCGCGTCCGATTTTTCGGCGTAGGAGAAGAAAAACGGCTCGGCGGCGTAGCGGAACATCTGCACAAAGAGCACCATGAGCACCGCCAGCTTTGCGTTTGCGCCGTACACGCCCAGCTGGTCGAGGGCAAAGGACGGGTCGGCGTAGAGGTGCTTGAAGAGGACGCGGTCGAGGTAGTCGTTGGCAACGCCCGGCAGGCCCGCCACGAGCAGCGGCAGCGAGTAGACAAGCATCCGCCTGAGCAGGGACGGGGAAAACGAAAGCTTGACGCCCAAGATGACGGGCAGCAGCAGCGCCAGCGACAGCAAGCTGCTCAGGAGGTTGGCGGTGAATATGTAGCCCACGTCCGCGCTGGGCGAAAAGAAGCGAAGCAGGAGCGAGTGCGGATGCTGCGCAAGGTAGGGCGGCAAAAACGTGAAGAACGCCACGCTGACGAGCACGTAAAACACCACGTTGAGCAGCTTGAACAGCGCAAAAACTTTTGCCTTGCGCAAAAAGCGGAGGCGGGCAAACGGAATGGCCGTAAACGCGTCAACGGCCAGTATGGCCGCCATCTGCAGCACGTAGGCGTGGTGGTTGGGGTAGCCCATCAGCGCGCTCGCGCCCGACAGGTTGAGCATGATTACCCCAAAAAACAGCGCGGACGTGGCGAGCAGCGCCACCATTGAGGTGCTGAAAACCGCGTCGGGGCGCTGGTCGGCGCGGGACGAAAAGCGGAAGAAGCCCGTCTCCATGCCGTAGGTGAGCAAAACCAGCAGGAACGTGGCGTAGCCGTAGAACTCCGTGAACACGCCGTACTGCGCCCTGTCGAGCACGCGCGTGTGGTAGGCTACCAGCAGGTAGTTGATGAGGCGCGCAACAATGGTGCTAAGCCCGTAAATTGCCGTATCGCCGGCTAACCGCTTGAGGGGATTCATTTCAATTAGGAATTAGGAATTAAGAATTAGGAATTAGGCTGACGCAGCGATACCTTGCTCCCGTCATTCATTGTAAGCTATGTGCATGCTTTGCGTTGCCTTGCCCGTATTTCTGGATTGGCTACGCCGAACTCCGCTACGCTCCGGTTGCTGCGCTTCGCGCGCAATAGCGAAGACTAAGGAGCCGTTGCAACAGCATCATTAAGAATTACGAATACGCGTCAGCCTAATTCCTAATTCTTAATTCCTAATTCTTAATTCCGCCCGTATTCTTTTGTCCGTTTCTAAGTAGTCTTCCAGCGTTGGCTGCGCTATGAAGTCATTTTTTCGCAGCCCCGCCTCCACCAGCGTGGCAATATCCCCAAATCCTATCCTGCCCTGCAAAAACGCCTCAACGGCCACCTCGTTGGCAGCGTTGAGGGCGCAGGCAGCGTTGCCGCCAATTTTTAGCGCCTCGTAGGCCAGCGCAAGGCAGCGGAATTTTTCCGTATCGGGCTTTTGGAAGGTCAGGCTGGGGGTTTGGGCAAAGCTAAACCGCTTTACGCTGAGCGGGAGCCTTTCGGGGAAGCTCAGCGCGTAGCCAATGGGGATGCGCATGTCGGGCGTTCCCAGCTGCGCCTTGATGCTGCCGTCGGCGAGCTGCACCATGGAGTGCACCACGCTCTGCGGGTGCACCAGCACCTCTATCTGCTCGGGCTTCAGGTCAAAGAGCCAGCGGGCTTCTATCACCTCAAACCCTTTGTTCATCATGCTTGCCGAGTCGATGGTAACCTTAGCGCCCATGCTCCACCGCGGATGCTTCAGCGCCTGCTCCTTGGTGGCGCGCGCCATGTCGGCTGCGCTCGCGTGCAGGAAAGGACCTCCCGAGGCGGTGAGGTAAATCTTTTCGATGGGGCTGCACTCGCCCGCCAAGCACTGGAATATGGCGCTGTGCTCCGAGTCCACCGGAATGATGGCCGCGCCGCTCCGCTTCACCAGCCGGCGGATGAGGTCGCCCGCCGCCACCAGCGTTTCCTTGTTGGCCAGCGCCACCTGCTTTTTTGCCTCCACCGCGCAGATGGTGGGCTTTAGCCCCGCAACCCCCACCAGCGACGAGATGACAACCTCCACGCTCGGCAGCTGCACCACCTCGCCCACCGCCTCGCTCCCCGCGTAAACCTTAATGGGGTGACCGGCAAGCAGCGCCTTCAGCTCGCCGTACTTGGCGGCGTCGGTAATCACCACCGCGTTGGGCTGAAAGCGGATGGCCTGCTGCGCCAGCAGCTGCACGTTGCGGTGCGCCGTGAGCGTTTCCACCTCGTACCTGTCGGGGTGCTGCGCTATCACGTCTAAGGCTTGCGTCCCGATGGAGCCGGTGGAGCCAAGAATGGCGATGCGCTTTTTCATTTAAAAAACGATGTATTGTTCGGGGTTTACGGGCGTGCCGCTGTTCCAGATTTCAAACGCCAGCGCGCCGCTGTCCTCGCCGGCGCCCGTAACGGCGATAATTTCTCCGGCGTTTACGTACATGCCCACCTGCTTAAGGAGCTGCTTGTTATTTTTGTACACGGTAACAATGTTCAGGCTGTGCTGAATGGTAATCACGTATCCATTTTCGATAGTCCATCCGGCGGCAACGATGGTTCCCTCGAGGGCGGCCATCACCGCGCTGCCGGAGGCCGCCGCGATGCTGACGCCAAAGCGCTGCTCCTGCGGGCTAAAGGCGGCGACCACCTTGCCCCGCACCGGCGGGAAAAAGTGCAGGCTGCCCACGCCCGACAGGTTTTCGGGGGGGCTCAGCATGGTCAGGTTTTGCTGCTCCATCTCCTCCACCTGCCGCCGAAACAGCGAATCGTCGATGGAGTGGTGGGTTATTATGCTCTGGTAGCGCTGCTCCAAGCTCGTGTCGCCGGCGTTTTCGATATCAATGGGCTCCTGCCCCGACAGGATGCGGTTCAGGTTATCGTTGTAGAGCGTCCAGCGCTGCACCTTTTGCTCCAGCGAGCTGAGCCGCTGCGCGTTCTGCACAATGTTGCGCCGCGTTTTGCTGTCGGGGTAGCCGGGGATAAACTCGCGCAGCGGCGTAAACGCAACGAGGGAAACCACGGCCGCTACCACCGCCAGCACAATGGCGCTGAAAAAGGTGAGCACGTTGAGCCGCGAAAGCCGCATGTGCCAAACCTCGGCAAACGTTATATCGTTGTAGATAATAAGCCGGTACTTGCTTCGCAGCTTGTGAATGTAGCGTGATGTGTCTTTTTTTGCCATGCAAAATAAATAGGGCTAACAGTTGGTATGTTAATATGCAGGTGGAACAGCGGGGCAAATGTACAAAAAAATTTTATGGGGAGGAAATATTTTGCGACAGGGGCAGGAGCGGCTGCTTATTTTTTTGGAGGGGGTGTTTTGTGCTACTTTTGCTTGCCATAAGGTTATCGGGTGGTGATTTAAAAAGTATGCTGCTATAAAAATTTGACAATCAGGGAATGAAATAGTATTTTTGTGAATGAAAATAACAATTACTCTTCATTGCCCCGATTGC
>JAITQP010000227.1 GCA_031288885.1 Prevotellaceae bacterium
GCCGGTGGCGGCAGTACCTGCGTAGATATAGATTCCACCTCCACCTGCTGCTCCGGTTCCAGTGGCAGTGTTGTTTCGGATAGCGCTATTCCTAATCGTTTTTTCGCCCTCTACATTCACTCCGCCTCCGTTACTTCCCGTATTATTTTCTATCAGGCAAGAGTCAACGACAAAGGAGGCATACGCTTCTGCTCCAACTATAGATATTCCTCCGCCGGAAACCGCTCCTGTTGTGCCGAAATCTTGGATGATGCAATTCTTTATGGAAACATCTAAGGTTGGTAATGTTGTACCGGTACGCCAAGAAATACCGCTATTCTCATAGCCACTCCCATCCAGCGTCAGCCCGTTGATGCTTATAGTAGCGTTGGCAGGTGCGGAGGCAGGGCTATAAGCGTAGAACATTGCGTTGCTTATCGTCGCAGCTTGCTTCAATATGGTTGGGTTAGCAAACTCCCAGCCCTTTCCGTTGGGCGTTTTGGCGCGCTCGCCAATGGCGTTTTCCGTGCCGGCAAAACCGCCGTAGAACGACACTAATTTGCTGGTTAACTCAAGTCGGGCGCCAATGCCATAAACTCCTCCTGCAATCCAGATTTCGTCGCCCTCTGCGGCGGCAGTGAAGGCAGCGTTGGGGGTTGCATGCACATCCGAGGTAGGCTTACCCGACCATTGGGCGCCCGTACCCACGTATAAAACTTTTGCAGAAATCGGCTGCAATCCGACAAATGCTGTTGCTGTGAACAGCGCGCACGTCAGTAAAAAATTTGTAGTTTTCATAGCATAAAAAAAATTAAAAAAGTGAAGAATTATTTATAATCATCATCAGCGCGTTTTTTTGCTTGTTTTTACGTTGTTTACACCTCCCATGGAGCTTTCCTCCACCCCGAAGCCGAACGGCGAAAAATCAGCCCGTAAATTAGAAAAACCCATAGTTACAAAACTGGGGGCCTAATGGGTAGAGGTTGGGTAAAAGTATAGGTGTAGAAAATCGCCCTCCGGCTTTGGTTGCAAAGCGGAAAGGCGACAGGCGAATGGGCATTGCACAAAACAGCAACGCCCAAAACTTTTTTGTTACGGGAATAAATAGCTGGGGAATATGGTAAACTCTCGGAAGTGCTAAGTAGTGTGTGTGTGTGTGTGTGTGTGTGTGTGTGTGTGTGTGAATAGTGGTTAACGGTAAACGGTTAGTGATTAGTGTGCAAGGCGTGTAAACTGTGTGCGGGCACGGGGCTGTGGGCATCACTTCACGCCCGCCGGTCGTCATTTCACGTCTACCCGTCGTTGCGGTCGGCGCGGCTGCCGGAGCGCCGCGGCGCCCGAAGCCACGGGGAAAGCTGCGCAAGCTTGGCGCGCAGGGCGTATCCCCTGCCTTGGCATTCGTAAATTTTATGGGGTGGTACATGCCTTTGCAAATAAATTGCGGCAAATATATGCAAAAATTCTCAAGAAACAAAAAATTGTTGAATTTTTTTTCTTTTTTGCCGGCCGGTAGGGGGCCGCGCGAAGCGGAGGAATGACGGCAGCAGGGGGCAGGGCGCGGGTGGTATGCAAAAAGGGCGGGTTTGAAACCCGCCCCTACATGCACTGCCACGCTTCGCGCCACTAACCGTTAACCACTATTTCCTCCGCCAGCGCTTTGATGTTTACGCCGTCAAAATTGCCGGAGCTCATGAGGAGGAAAACCGCCTGCTTGCTGTCCAGCGTTTTCAGGGCTGCTACCAGCGCGCGGCTGTCCGTAAAGACCTTTACGCCGTCCCCAAAGGCGTCGGCAACGTCTGCCGCCGAGATGGCGCTTAGCTGCTTGTGGCGCACCGTTTCCGGATTAAAGTAAACGTAGGCTGCGTCGGCGTGGCGCATGGCGCCGCGGTACTGCGCCAGAAACGCTTTGGAGAGGCTGCTGAAGGTGTGCAGCTCCATGCAGGCGTACAGCTTGCGGTGGGGAAGCTGCTTTTTCACCGCTTCGGTGGTGGCGCGCAGCTTGGAGGGCGAGTGCGCAAAGTCGTAGAAAACGCTCGTGCTGCCGGCGGCCGCCATGAGCTGCAACCGCCGCGCCGCGCCCGCAAACTCCCCTATGGCGGCGTAGAAAACGCTCCGCGCAACGCCCACCTGCTCGCAGGCCAGCATGGCGGCGTTCAGGTTGTGCAGGTTGTGCTCCCCAAAAATTTTGAGCGGCACGGCTCCGTCCGGCGTAACCAGCCGGCACACGCCCTCCTCGTTCACGTGCGGGTGCGCCCCGTAGCCGATTTTGCGGAGGCTGCGCTTGGCGCCTCCGGCAACCGAGGCGCAAGCCTCGTCGCTCCTGCAAAAAATCAGCGCGCCGTTGTCCTCTATCAGGTTGGCAAAAATGGCAAACTGCTCCACGTACACCTCCCACGTTGGGAAAACGTTTATGTGGTCCCACGCAATGCCCGTAATAACGCCCACGTGCGGGCGGTAGAGGTGGAACTTTGGTCGGGGGTCAACGGGGGAGGTGAGGTACTCGTCGCCCTCAAAGACGGCAATTTGGGCGGTTTCGCTCAGGCTCACCATCGTTTCAAAGCCGTCGAGCTGCGCGCCCACCATGTAGTCAAACGGCACGCCGGCGTAGCGCAGCACGTGCATAATCATGGCGGTTGTGGTGGTTTTGCCGTGGCTTCCGCCTACCACGATGCGCGTTTTGCGCTTGGCCTGCTCGTACAGGTATTCGGGGTAGGAGAAGATTTTCAGGCCAAGCGCCTTGGCGCGCAGCAGCTCGGGGTTGTCGGCGCGGGCGTGCATGCCGAGGATAACCTCGTCGATTTCCGTCGTGATTTTGTCGGGAAACCACCCTGCGCTTTCGGGCAGCAGCCCCTTGGCGGCAAGCCGGCTGCGGGCCGGATCAAAAATTTCGTCGTCCGAGCCGCTCACGGCGTACCCCTTTTCGTGTAGCGCCAGCGCGAGGTTGTGCATGGCGCTTCCGCCAATAGCTATAAAGTGAACATGCATTTTTTTTAATGATTAATAACTCGTCTTTTGTAGTTATACGGAGTGATACAAAGGTACAATAATTTTTGTAGTCTTCGGAAATTATAAATATGACGAAAAAATTATGATAAATTTGGATACGTTGAAAAATGCGACTATTTTTGTGTGTAGAAATCCTATGAAACAATTATGCCCGAACAACAGAACATAGAATACAAATCCTCATGGCACGACGACTACTTGAAGTGGATTTGCGGCTTTGCTAATGCGCAGGGTGGACAGATTTATATCGGTAAGGACGATACGGGAAAAATCATTGGCATTGAAAACTATCAGGAATTGATGGAGGAAATTCCCAATAAAATTAAAAATAACATGGGAATTACCGCTGAAGTCAATCTTTCTCAGAAGGACAGCAAAAATCTCATTGAAATTGTTGTTTTGCCACACTCCGTGCCGATTTCCCTGCGAGGCAGGTACTACTACCGTAGCGGAAGCGTGAAGCAGGAGTTGACGGGCGTAGCGCTGAACGAGTTTTTGCTCAAGCGCGCCGGCCATACGTGGGACGATGTAGTTGAGCCGCGAGCCACATTCGCCGATATTGACGAGAAATCATTTCGTGCGTACTTGGTAATGTCAAAAGAGAAAGGTCGCTTGCCCGATGTCGAAGGTTTAACCGCAGAAGAAATATTTGACAAGCTACGCCTTACTGAGCAAGGACAGCTCAAGCGTGCCGCCATTATTCTGTTCGGTAAAGACCCCGGGCGGTTTTATCCGAACATTTTCGTAAAAATTGGTCGCTTTGCCAAAGATGATGCCGATTTGCGGTTTCAGGAAGTTGAAGAAGGAAACATAATAACGCTGCTACGCAATGTTTTAGAGCAGTTAAATCACAAATTTCTTATTCGACAAATCGAATTTGAAGGTTTTTTTCGTATTGAAAAAAGTGAATATCCAGTACCTGCCCTTCGTGAAATGCTACTCAACGCTTTGATACACCGCAACTATATGGGAGCACACACTCAAATTCGGGTATATGATGACAAGTTAAATATTTGGAACGATGGGACGTTGCCGGAGGGTATAAGCTTAGAATCATTACGGCATACTCATTCGTCAAAACCACGTAATCCGCTCATTGCCGATGTCTGTTTTAAAGGCGGGCTGATTGACACTTGGGGACGCGGCACAATCCGCATCATTGACACCTGTAAGGAGGCAAAACTCCCCGAGCCTGAACTTACAGAGCGAGACGGCGGATTTTTAGTAACGCTATTCAAAAATAATCTTACCGCAGAGCAGCTGGTGAAGCTTGGGCTGAATGAAAGGCAGGTTGACGCCATTTTGTTTTACAAAGTAAAAGGGGAGATAACAAGTTCGGAATATGCAGAAAGGTACAAGATTTCCGATAGAACAGCAAGAACTGATTTGACAGAGTTAGCTGATAAGGAATTACTTGTGAAACAAGGAGATTATAAAGCAACAAAATTTTATTTCCGATAAATTTCCGATACGCTTCCGATATTTCCGATAAATTTCCGATACGTTTCCGATATTTCCGATAAATTTCCGATATCGTCGCTACCAATCATTGAGCGCCGCGCCGCCACCTCAGAACACCGGCCTTGCGAGCATTTCCGAGAGCTTGGTGCGCACCTTGCTGAGCTCGCCCAGCCTGAGCAGCAGCACGTCCAGCTCGTCGCCGCTTTTGCCCTCCAGCTCCGCCTGAAGGCGCATGATGGCTTGCGTAACAATCTTCGACTTGTACACGTTGATGGCTTTGGGCACCTCCACCCGCAGGCGATCTTCCTCCACGTCGGGCGTCTCCGGCTGCTTCCAGATTTTGCTGAGCGTGTACTTTTGCGAAAGCAGGTCGATGGTCAGCTCGCAGATTTTCTGGTCGGGGTGGTTGATAAAGTGCCGCACGTCCACCGCCGCCGACGCGGCGAGCAGCGCCCTGTACTCCTCAAAGATTTGCCGGTATATCAGGTTCTGGAAGCTCAAATCTTCGCCCGCAATTTCGTTGATGATGTAGGCGCTTACGCTCACGCCAAAGCAGGATTGGCTGCCAAACCGGAGCAGCAGGTAGATGAGCTCGCGCTCCTGCTCGCGGCAAAACACGTTCTCCACGAACGCCGGAATGGGGGGCGTGTGCAGCGCTTCGGGCGGCGCGGCGTCGCCGTCGGCGGGCGGTTGCGGCGGCTGGGGCTGGGGCTTTGGCGCGTCGTGCGCGTCGCTGTAGAGCTTTTGGCGGCGCAGCTTGGCAACCTCGCCGGTGAGCACCTCCTCGCCAATCTCCATCAGCCGGCTGCACTCGCGGATGTACACGCTGCGCGGGATGGCCTCGGGGATAACCGCGATGCTGCGCACGATGTCGGTGATGACTTCCGCCCGCTTTATGGGGTCGTTTTTGGAGTCGGAGAGCAGGATTTTCGTCTTGAAGGAGATGAAATCCTCCTCGTGGCGGCTGATGAAGTCCGTAAATTCGGCCACGCTGTGGCTTCTGGCAAACGAGTCGGGGTCTTCGCCGTCGGGCAGCAGGAGGGTTTTCACGTTGAGCCCCTCCTCCAGCAGCATGTCGATGCCGCGCAGCGACGCTTTGATGCCCGCCGCGTCGCCGTCGTAGAGCACGGTGACGTTGGGCGTGAAGCGCTTGATGAGGCGTATCTGGTCGGGGGTGAGCGAGGTGCCGCTCGACGCCACCGCGTTGGTAATCCCCGCCTGATGCATGGAGATGACGTCGGTGTAGCCCTCCACCAAGAAGCACTTGTCGCTCTGCATCATGGCTTTTTTGGCAAAGTATATGCCGTAGAGCGTGTTGCTCTTGTGGTATATTTCGCTTTCGGGCGAGTTGACGTACTTTGGCGACGACTTGTCGGTTTTGAGCGTGCGCCCGCCAAAGCCAATAACCCTGCCGCTGATGGAGTGTATTGGGAAGATGACGCGCCCGTAAAAGCGGTCAACGAGCTGCCCGCTGTCGCGCTCGACGGACAGGCCGGTTTTCACCAAAAATTCTTTCTTGTAGCCGTCGCGCAGGGCGGTGTTGGTGAACGCGGCGCGGCTGTCGAGGCAGTAGCCCAGCTGAAACTTTTCGGTGGTGGCCTGCGTAAATCCGCGCTCGGCAAAGTAGGTCATGCCGATGTTTTTTCCGTCCACGTGGCTGTGCAGGATTTTGGTGAAGTAGTCCTGCGCGTAGGCAACGGTAATCATCATGCTTTCGCGGTCGTTGTTGTGCTGCTGCTCTTCGGGCGAGAGCTCGCGCTCCTTCACGTCGACGCCGTATTTTTTGCCCACCACCTTGAGCGCGTCCCAGTAGGTGAGGTTTTCGTGCGACATCACAAAGGTGACGGCGTTGCCCGCCTTTCCGCAGCCAAAGCACTTGAAAATGCCGCGCGCGGGCGACACGGAGAACGACGGGGTTTTTTCGTTGTGAAACGGGCAGCACGCGGTGTAGTTGGCGCCGCGCTTCTTGAGCGTGATGTAGTCGCCTATCACGTCCTCAATGCGGGCGGCTTCCATAATGCGGTCTATGGTGGCTTGGTCAATCATCGTGCGTAGGGGTTGGGGTTACAGGCCTGCCAGCCGTTTTATTTCGCTGAGCTTGTTCAGCGCCTCAAGGGGCGTAAGCGTGTTCACGTCGGTGTTTTTGATTTGGTCGCGGATTTGCGACAGCACGGGGTCGTCGAGCTGGAAGAACGAGAGCTGCACGCCCTCCGCGCCGCCGGTTTTCGGGGCGGCTCCACCGGCGGCCTTGGGGAGCGCTGCCGCGCCCTTTTGCTCCAGCGCCTTTAGCAGCTCGTTGGCGCGCTCCACCACGCTCTTGGGCATGCCCGCCATTTGCGCCACGTGGATGCCAAAGCTGTGGGCGCTGCCGCCGCGCACCAGCTTGCGCAGAAAGATAACCTTGTTGCCCGCCTCCTTGATGGCGATGCTGTAGTTTTTTACGCGGGCAAAGGTTTCCTCCAGCTCGTTGAGCTCGTGGTAGTGCGTGGCAAAGAGCGTTTTTGCCCTTGCCGCGGGGTGGTCGTGGATGTACTCCACCATGGCGCGGGCAATCGAGATGCCGTCGTAGGTGCTGGTTCCGCGGCCAATTTCGTCGAGCAGTATCAGGCTTTTGTTGGAGAGGTTGTTGAGGATGCTGGCGGCCTCCTGCATTTCCACCATAAAGGTCGATTCGCCCTGCGAAATGTTGTCCGAGGCGCCCACGCGGGTAAATATTTTGTCCACCACGCCCATGCTCACCTCCTCCGCGGGGACGTAGCACCCCACCTGCGCCATGAGCACAATGAGCGCCGTTTGCCGCAGCAGGGCTGATTTGCCCGCCATGTTGGGCCCCGTGAGGATGATGATTTGCTGCGCGCTGTCGTCGAGCGTAACGTCGTTGGCAACGAACGTTTCGCCCGGGGGCAGCAGCAGCTCTATCACCGGATGCCGGCCCTGCTTTATGCACAGCGCGTTGCGGTCGTTGAACGCGGGGCGGCAGTAGCCGCGCTCGGCGGAGACGCGCGCAAAGCACAGCAGGCAGTCCAGCTGCGCCACCAGCGTGGCGTTGTGCTGGATGGGGGCTACGTACTCCAGCAGGCTCACCACCAGCGCGCTGAACGTTTGCTGCTCCAAGGTGAGGATTTTATCCTCCGCGCCCAGAATTTTATCTTCGTAGGCCTTTATTTCCTCCGTGATGTACCGCTCTGCCGAGGCCACGGTTTGCTTGCGCACCCACTCCGGCGGCACCTTGCTCTTGTGGGTATTGCGCACCTCAATGTAGTAGCCAAATATGTTGTTAAAGTTAATCTTGAGCGAGGGTATGCCCGTCCGCTCCGCCTCGCGCTGCTGGATTTCGAGCAGGTAGTCCTTTCCGCCGCGCAGGATTTTGCGCAGCTCGTCCAGCTCCCCGCTCACGCCGTCGGCAATGATGGCGCCCTTGCCCAGCTGGGCGGCCGGCTCGGGCAGGATTTGCGCGGCGATGGCCTCGCGGATGCTGTGGCAGGGGTTGAGCTGCTCGGCTATGCGCGCAAAGTTTTTTTCGCTGGCGCCGGCGCACAGCGCCTTCAGCCGGTCAACGGCCGTCAGCGCCCGCGACAGCTGCACCAGCTCGCGCGGGTTGACGCGCCCCACGGCGGCCTTGGAGATAATCCGCTCCAGATCGCCCACCTCGCGCACGTGCTGCGCTACCTCCTCGCTCAGCGTGGGGTGGCGGGTGAAGTACTCCACCATATCCAGCCGCGCGTTGATTTGCTGCACCTCCTTCAGCGGGAGCGACAGCCAGCGGCGGAGCAGGCGGCCGCCCATGGGCGAAATGGTGCGGTCGAGGCAGCTCAGCAGCGTGCGCGCCCCCTCGCTGGGCGACGAAAACAGCTCCAAGTTGCGCACCGTAAACTTGTCGAGCCACACGTAGCGGTCTTCGTCCAAGCGGGACAGCTGCGAGATGTGCCGCACCTGCGTATGCTTGGTAAACTCGAGGTAGAACAGGATGGCGCCCGCGGCAATCACGCCGCTCCGCAGCTCGTCAACGCCAAAACCCTTGAGCGACGGCACCTGAAAGTGGGTGAGCAGCTTGTCGCGCGTGGCCTCCTCCGCAAACGCCCACTCGTCCAGCTTGTAGGTGTAGAACTTGGCGCCAAAGTTTTCGACAAGCGCATCCTCTTTGCCCGCCTCAAAGAGCACCTCCTTGGGGGAAAAGTTGGTGAGCAGCTTGTCGATGTACTCAAAGCTGCCCTCCGCGGCGTAAAACTCGCCCGTAGAAACGTCCAGAAAAGCCACGCCCGCGCCTGCGCCGGTGAGGTGTACGCAGGCCAGAAAGTTGTTCTCCTTATGCTCCAGCGCGTTGTCGTTAATGGTGATGCCCGGCGTTACGAGCTCCGTAACGCCGCGCTTCACAACGCCCTTAGCCATTTTGGGGTCTTCGAGCTGGTCGCACACCGCCACGCGCTGCCCCGCGCGGACGAGCTTGGGCAGGTACGTTTCAACGGCGTGGTGCGGAAAGCCCGCCAGCTCCACGTAGGAGGAGCCTCCGTTGGCGCGGCGGGTAAGCGTGATGCCCAGAATTTCGCTCGCCTTGATGGCGTCCTCGCCAAACGTTTCGTAAAAATCGCCTACGCGAAAAAGCAGCAGCGCGTCGGGGTATTTGGCTTTGAACGCGTAGTACTGCCGCATCATGGGGGTTTCTGCATATTTTTTCTCCGGTGTCATCTTAGATAAAGTGTGTAGGGGCACAAAGATACACAAAATTCCCC
>JAITQP010000040.1 GCA_031288885.1 Prevotellaceae bacterium
GCAAGCTGCACGAGGAAACCCTGCGCGGAACGCTGGCCACGCTGCGGCAGCATTTTTCCCAAAAGGAGCCAAAGGGCGAAATCGTGGTGGTGGTGGAGGGGAGGAGGAGGAATTACGAATTAGGAATTACGAATTAGGAATTGGGGGATGACGTTGGTGTGGGGATGAACGCCCTCTGCCGTCATTGCACGCTTTGCGCAACCTCATTACCACCACCCAAATGAGGTTTAATGAGGTTGCGGGGTGGCGCGAAGCGTGCACATCCGTTAAAGTAAATTTTTATAGGACGTTATATAATCACTAATCACTATTTGGTTCCTTTCAGCACGGCTAACTCGGCGAGCGCTCGGGCAAGGGCGGCATCCTTTTCGGCAAGGGCTTTGCCTTGCTCGGCCACGGTGGTTTCGAGCGCGGTGTAGGTAGCGTCCCAGATGGACTGCACCTTGTTTTCGTCGTAGATGGCCAGCTCGGCCTTCGTGTACGCGCCTACCTCGCAGATGTCTATCGCCTGCCGTATCTCCTCCGTCTCCAAGAGCTCCACGGGCGCGGCGTCGTAAAAGTCTATTTCTTTCAGGAAGCGGAGCCAGAGCACGGCCATGCGCTTGTCGGTTTGGTTCCAGGTCTCGGGCTTAAACTTGGGGAGCTCCACCGTCACAAACTCCATTCCCTCTATCACCCGCTCGGGGTTTTTGTTGTCGGCAATGGTGTAGTGGTGGTACCAGCGCTCCACCTCCTCCGGCGTTTGTCGGGGGAGGTTGGCGTTCACTATGGCCAGCATGTAAACGGGCTGCGCCGTCGAGAACGTTTTGGCGAAGTCCTCCGGTTTGTCCTTGTCGAACTGCTGGATGTAGGCCTTGGAGGCGTTGAACAGCATTCGGCTGGCGAAGAGCCTGTTCCACTCCATCTGCATTTCCACGAGGAAGTGGCGGTGCTGGCTGTCCACGCATTTGACGTCCACGATGGAGTTCTTGGAGAGCGGGGTGCGCGGCGCCTGCTCCGGTGGGAGGTACTCTATCGCCACAATCTCCCGCCCCTCCGGAAGCGGCAGCAGGGCGTTGAGGAAACTGATGAGCAAATACTTGTGCTCGCCAAAAACTTTCTTGAACGGTAGGTCGTACTTGGGGTCTAAGTATCGTGCCATGGCTTGAATGGTTTTTTTTCTTGCAAAGATAGGAAAAATAATGATTAGTGGTTAATGATTAATGATTAATGGCGCGAAGCGTGCGAGGACGGAAGCTGTTTGCGGGGAGATTGGCTACGCCGAACTCCGCTTCGCTCCGGTTCCTCGCTACGGTCGGAATGACGGGCGAGGATGGGGGGAAAGGGCGCGAAGTGTGCCCCCACCGCACCCGCAGCGCCGTCCGCCCCCTGCCGTCATTCCGACCGACGCCCGCGAGGTACGAGCGCGCGGAGCGGAGGAATCTCCCCGCACACAGCCGCCCAACCTCGCAATGCCACAAGGCGTAAATTTTTATGGGGCTTTATATAATTTGATTAATCCCATTACTATTGCTATCTTTGCACCCGCAATGGCTTTTTTACAGAAATTATACGGTTATATAAAGTCCGGTGAAAAACTATAGAGCTTCCTAACCTCATCTTCGGAATGGTCAGATTTTTTGTTGACATATACGGCTACTTTTGCTCGCGCAGGGCGCTGCTGTTTGGGTTGCTGGCCGTGCTGGTAGCCGGAATGCTTTTTGTGGCGTCGCGGGTAAAGTACAAGGAGGATATTGCCGATTTTGTGCCGGACAGCAAAGCCACGGGGCAAATTAACGCCGTTTACCGGCAGGTGGGCAGCTCTGATAAGCTGATGGTGAGCTTTTCGATGCGTGACTCTACCCTGAGCGATGCGGAGCGCCTGATGGCGGCAATCGACACCTTTGCGGTGCTGCTCGGGGAGCGCGACAGCCTGCACGCTATCCCCGAGGTGGTGGCGCAGGTGGACGAAAGCCGGATGGCGGAGGTGGTGGAGTTCATCCGGCAAAATGTCCCCTACTTCCTCACCGAAGCCGACTACCGCCGCATGGATACGCTGCTCTCGGAGGATTTTGTGGCGCTGCAGCTGCGCGAGAGCAAGCGCTTGCTGACGCTCCCCGCGGGAAGCCTCCTGCGGGAAAGCGTTGCGGCAGACCCGCTGCACCTCTTTTCGCCCCTGCTGCTGAAGCTGAAAGATTTTCAGGCGGGCGACCGCCACGAGCTGGTGGATGGCTACCTCTTTTCCGCCGGCGGGCGTAAGGGCATGGTAATGCTGACGTCGCCCTACGGCGTTAGCGAAACGGACGGCAACACCGCCCTGCTGCGCATGGTGGACGAAACCATGCGCAGCGTAGAGGCTGCATTTCCCGACGTGAAAGTCACGTGCTTTGGCGCGCCGGCAATTGCCGTGACCAACGCCTCGCAAATTAAAAAGGATAGCGCGCTGGCAAGCTGGCTCGCGGTGGCGCTGATACTCCTTCTGCTGCTCTACTTTTTCCGAAGCGGGCGCAGCGTTGTGCTCATTTTCGCTTCGGTGGCGTTTGGGTGGCTGTTTGCCCTGTCGCTGCTGTCCGTTTTCAGGGACAGCATATCCATTATTGCGGTAGGCGTCAGCTCCGTGTTCATTGGCATTGCCGTTAACTATCCGCTGCACCTCATCGACCACCTCCGGCAGCAGCGCGACGCGCGGCAGGCGCTCAGGGAGATTATCCCGCCCCTGCTGATTGGCAACATCACCACCGTGGGCGCGTTTCTCAGCTTAGTGTTTCTCAGCTCCGACGCTATGCGCGACTTGGGGCTGTTTGGCTCGCTGCTGCTGGTGGGCGCCATGCTGTTTGTGCTCATCTTCCTGCCGCACATCGTAAAGCCCCGCGCGGCAAGCCTCCGGACGGCGCGGCTACCCTTTGAGCGCGTAGCCTCCTTTGCGCCCGAAACCAAAAGGTGGATTGTATGGGCAGCGCTGCTCCTAACCTGCCCGCTCCTGTACCTGAGCCGCTCCACCACCTTTGAGGCAGACATGAACAAAATAAGCTACATGACCGGGCAGCAGCGCGAGGATATGCGCGATATGCTGCAGTCGGTGGAGCAGGAGGACAGGGAGATTATCTACCTCGTTTCCGAGGGGGCGCAGCTGAACGACGCGCTGGCGGCGCACGAGCACAACGTGCCGCTGCTGGATACGCTCCGGCAGGCGGGGCTGGTGGAGCGCGTTTCCGGTGTTGGCGTTTTTCTTGCCTCTACGGAGGAGCAGCAGCTCCGCGTTGAGCGCTGGAACCGCTTTTGGGGCGCTCGCCGCGAGGCTACGCTGCGGCAGCTGGAGCAGGCCGGCAGCCGCGAAGGGTTTCGTGAGGGCTCGTTTGCGCCGTTTGCGCAGCTGCTCCGCGCCGACTTTGCGCCGCAGGACGCCGGCTACTTTGCGCCCCTCGCCTCGCTGCTGGCGGGCAGCTACGTGGTGCAGGGCAAAGACGGCAGCATGGTCGTAAGCCTGCTGTACTGCCGCAAAGACAGCGCCGCCGCGCTGATGCAGGCCGTAAGCCGTGCCGCTGACGGCACGTTTGCGTTCAACGCCCGCAGCGCCGGGCAGCGCATAGTGGACTCGCTCTCCGGCGATTTCACCTACGTGCTCTACGTATGCGGGTTCATCGTGTTCATCTTCCTCACCCTCTCCTTTGGGCGGGTTGAGCTGAGCTTGCTGGCGTTCCTGCCGCTTGCCGTGAGCTGGGTGTGGATTTTGGGCCTCATGCAGCTGGGCGACATGCGCTTCAACATTGTCAACATTATCCTTGCCACGTTCATCTTTGGTCAGGGGGACGACTACACCATTTTTATCACCGAAGGGCTGATGTACGAGTACGCCTACCGGCGCAAGGCGCTCAAATCCTACAAAAACAGCATCATACTTTCGGCGCTCATCATGTTTGCCGGCGTCGGCACGCTGATTTTTGCCAAGCATCCCGCCATGCGCTCGCTGGCGGAGGTTACGGTGGTCGGCATGTTTTCGGTGGTAATCATGTCGTACCTCATTCCGCCGCTCATCTTCCGCTGGCTGACGCAAGCAAAAAGCGGCCTCCGCAAAACGCCCCTGACGATTGGTCAGCTGGCCGCCTCCGTATACGTTGGCGCCGTTTTTTTGTCCGGCTGCGTGGCGCTCACGGCGGCAGGGTTTGCGCTTTTTTGCTTTGGTAAAAAAAGTGAGAGGCGCAAGCTGCGCTACCACAGCCTGCTGTGCCAAACGGCTCGCTTTGTCATCCGGCGCGTGCCCGGCGTGAAGCTCCGCTACCAAAACCTGTCGGGCGAAACGTTCCAAAAGCCCGCCATCATCATTAGCAACCACCAGTCGCACTTAGACCTGATGTGCCTGATGATGCTCACGCCCCGCCTGATTATCCTCACCAACGAGTGGGTGTGGAGCAATCCGTTCTACGGGCAGCTCATCAGGTACGCCGATTTTTACCCCGTTACCGGCGGGATAGAGCGCGGCGTGGCGCCCCTCTCGGAGATGGTGCGGCGTGGCTACTCCATCGTTGTATTTCCCGAAGGCACGCGCTCGGAGGATTGCTCCATCCGGAGGTTTCACCGCGGGGCGTTCTTTTTGGCAGAAGCGCTAACGCTGGATATCGTGCCGGTTGTGCTGCACGGCGCGGGGCACGTGCTGCCCAAAAAAGACTTGATGCTGCACGGCGGCGCCATCACCGTGCAGGTGCACCCGCGCATAGCGCCCGGCGACACCCGCTACGGCGACACCTACGCTGCCCGGGCAAAGCAGGTGCGGCAATGCTACCTCAAAACGTTTGAGGCGCTGGCGCGGCAGCTCGAAACGGCGACCTACTTTGGCGACTTTGTGCGGCGCTGCTACCTCTACAAGGGCGCCGCGGTGGAGCGCAGCGTGCGCAGGGAGCTGAAGCGGACAGGCTGCTACGCGCGGTGGATAGACCGCCACAGCGGGACAGGCGCAGCGCTGGTGGTCAACAGCGGCTACGGCGCGTTTGCCTTTCTCTTTGCCTTGGTGCACAAGCGCGCGCAGGTGGTGGCGGTGGACGGCGACGACAACCGGGTTGCCCTTGCGCGCGGCTGCGCAGCCCTCCCCGCCAACCTCACGGTTTGCGGCGAAGCCGAGCTGCCCAGTGGCGTGACCTTTGAAACCATTTTCCTGCTAAACCCCAGCGAGCTTCAACGGAGAAAATACGGCGCCGGCAGCTCGCAAATAATAATAGTACAATGACCTATGCTTACAAGTAAAATTACCCTCCTTGTGCTTATTTTCCTTGCGGTAAGCATTACGATGGCAAGCAACGCCTGCGCTAAGCAAAAAAGCTACTACGTAGAGGGCGTTTTGTTTGGGCATCCTCTTCATGTTCGGGTTGACCACAAGCTTGCGGCCACAATGCTCACAAACCGTCAGGATAGCAGCGTGGCAAAATCGCTTGCGAGCTACCGCAATGCGGAGCTCAGCAGCGAGCTGCTGGAGGATATTACAAGGAAATATTCGCTGAACGTGTCCACGCTATTCTTTGCGGAGCGCCTGTACGGGCAGGGAAAAAACAGGCAGCTGCAGGACTACTACCTGTCGGCAATAGACACCTTGCCCATGGCGGAGGTTGACCGGCTGCTCTCCTCCCTGCAAGATTTTCACGTAGTTTTTGTTCCCGCCTTCAACTATGAGTCCAACACTGGGAGTTTTTTGCAGCAGCGCGAGCTGCTGGACGCCGCCCGAATATCCAACGAAATAGTTAAGGTGCAGCCGTGGGGGCTTGTTGCCGATAACGCGAAGATGATAGCACAGCGGCTGCAGGAAATTAGCCGGCAGCGCAGCAACATCATCATTGTGAGCGCAAGCAAGGGCAGCTTGGAGACGGCCATAGCGCTGGGAGAAATACTAAAGCCGGACGAGCTCGGCGCCGTAAAGGGCTGGATAAACGCGTGCGGCATTCTCAAAGGCTCTCCGGCGGCTGACTACTGGGCTGTTCCGCTTAGAAGGTACTGGCTGTCCTGCGGGTTGTTCTTTGTAGGGAAGCAGCCCAACCTCACCCAGCTGCTGGGCGACCTGAGCTATAACCGGCGCAAGCAGGACGCGCAAACGCTGGTCATACCCGCAAGCGTTTACACTATCAACCTGATAGCTGTTGGCTTGGGCAAAAGAAAGGACAGGACAAAGATGCTCGTGCCCAACGACGGCTACTCGCCGCTTTTGGACGAAATTGTTGGCGGCGGAGATGTTGTAATGGAGGTTGGCTCAAACCATACTTTTGCAAACGTAGATTTGAATATTCGTCTGGTTGCGCTGCTGCGCTACCTTGTAGGCTGGCAGCAAAGCAACAAGTAACATCTAAATACAGTACACAAGCACATGAACAAGCACATCGCCATAGTTGGCAGCGGGTTGGGAGGTTTGGTTTGCGGCTACATTTTGGCCAAAAACGGCTACCGTATTACCATTTTAGAAAAAAATCCCCAGCCGGGCGGCTGCCTGCAAACGTTCGTCCGCCACGGGGCTAAGTTTGAAACGGGAATACACTACATTGGAAGCGTGGAGGAGGGGCAGGTGCTGCATCGGCTTTTTAGGTACCTCTCGCTACTGCCCGACGTGAAGCTGCGCTCGCTGGATAAAATGGCCTACGACACCATCTCCATTGGCGGCAAGCATTTTCTGTGCGCCAACGGGCGTGAAAACTTTGTGGAGCAGCTGGCGCAGTACTTCCCGCAGGAGCGGGCAAACCTGCAGCGCTACTACAACACCATTGCGGATATAACGGAAAACCTGCCGCTGCACTCCCTGCGCACGCAGGCGTCGCTCGACAAGCTCAACCTCGCCTACCTGCAAACGAGCACAAGCGAGTTTATTGAGTCAATCACGCCCAACCACCTGCTGCGGCAGGTGCTGTCGGGCAACTTGCCGCTGTACGGCGGCGTTTACGGAAAAACTCCGCTCTACATTCACGCGCTCATACGCGACTTTTACAACAAAAGCGCCTACCGCATTGTAGGTGGCAGCGACGTTATTGCAAGGTCGCTCATCAAATCCATTCGGGCAATGGGCGGCGAAGTGCGAACGTTGGCGCAGGTTACAAAAATTTGCTGCGACAGCGCAAAGGCTGTCGGCGTTACCCTGCAAAGCGGAGAGGAGGTACGCGCCGACTACTTTATTACCAACATACACCCCCTGCGCACCATTGAGCTGCTGGGCGATACAAACCTTATCCGAAAGGCGTATCGCGACCGCGTGGCAGGAATGAAAAATACCATATCCAACTTTACGGTGTACATCAAGTTCAAAAAAAATACCGTCCCGTACCTCAACACCAACATATTCTACCACGATAGCGGCGACGTGTGGGAGTGCGAAAACTACACGCAGGACAGCTGGCACAAAAGCTTTCTCTACATGCACGTCTGCTCGTCCGCCGACAGCCCGTTTGCCGAAGCGGCAGTTGCCATTGCCTACATGCGATTTGACGAGGTGGAGCGCTGGAAAAATACGCAGAGAGGGCAGCGCGGCAGCGACTACGAAGAGTTTAAGCGGCGCAAGGCCGAATGCCTCCTCGGCGAGCTGGAAAAACAAAATCCCGGAATTATGAACAACATTGAGGCATACAGCACCTCCACGCCGCTCACCTACCTTGACTACACCGGCACCGAGCGCGGCTCAATGTACGGCGTGCTGCACGACTGCAACCAGCCGCTCCTGTCGGCGGTTTCGCAGCGCACAAAAATACCCAACCTCTACCAAACAGGGCAAAATATTAACCTGCACGGCATACTTGGGGTTATGATTGGCGCGCTGATGACGGCGGGGGAGCTGTTGGGAACGGACAACGTGCTGGCGCAGGTAGCTAAGGCAGGCTGATAAATGGCGCATAAAGAGCTTAAAAGTATGGTGCAACCCAAGCGCTGGTCGGGCGTTACCGGCGGCGGAAGCTTAGGGCGAAAAAGCTTGACGCTGCTGCTGCGATACGTAAATGTTACGGCGGTTTACGTAGCGTTGGCGCTCGTTGTGCCCTTTTATATGCTTTTTGCCCGGCGCGGATTTCTGGCCATTTACCGGTATTTCCGGAGGCAGTGGCATTTTTCGCCCCTTAAATCGCTCTGCAAAACCTACGTTAACCACTTCGTTTTTGGGCAGTGCATGCTCGACCGCTTTGCAATCTACGCAGGACAGCGCCGCCGCTTCACCTTCAGCCTTATTGGCAACGAGGTCTTCATGCGCCTGCTGGATGACCCAAAGGGATTTATTGTGGCCGGCGCCCACGTGGGAAACTTTGAAATAAGCGGCTACACGCTGCGGCAAGACAAAAAACGCATCAACACTATGGTATTTGGCGGCGAAAGCAGGGATATGATGGCGCAGAAGCTGGAAATGTTTGGAAAAAATAACATTTCGCTGCTCTCCGCGGAGCGCGACATGTCACACATTTTTGCCCTTAACCGGGCGCTGCTGGAGGGCGAAATCGTGTGCATGACTTGCGACCGCAATGTGGGCAGCGCAAAAAGCGTTACCTGCCGCTTTTTGAACGGGGAGGCCGAAATCCCGCAGGGCGCATTTGCGCTGGCTGCACATTTTGATGTTCCGGTAATTACCGTTTTTGTGATGAAAGAGGCGAGCACAAGGTACAACGTTTACGTAAGCGCCCTCTCCGCAGATGCAGCGAGCCGGCAGGAAAAAATCAGGCAGCTGGCGGTAGCGTACGCAAATACGTTAGAGGCCGTAGTGCGACGCTACCCCGAGCAGTGGTTTAACTTTTACAACTTCTGGGGCTGACGCCTCAGGTCTTGGGGGAGATTTTAGGAGCTCCCCAATCAAAAGGTTGTGGGCGATGCAACCCAAGTATCCCATATATTGTTAAGGCGCCGGAAGTGAGGTGCGTAGCTCATAAGCTCAATAAATAGCTACGAGACTCTTCTTTTGTCCTTAGCGCTATCCCTTTACCCTCCTTTATCGCCTGCGACCCGCGATTTAATTTTGCAACAAGCTCTTCTATGCTCATCAAATCATTGTCGATTGGGGCATTGATATTTGCCGCGTAAAATGGTTTGCGCTGTGTTGCTGGTTGTGGTTTTGTTGCTATCATGATTTTTGGTGTTTTTTTGTTTGTTTCTTGGTTTCGGGCAAAGGTACACCTAAAACATCTTGAGTATCTGTACCCATAAATTTTGCTGCACAAACTCCACAAAGCCATTCCTAATCCGCAATTCCTAATTGACTTAATAGTCTCGCTCCACGCTGGCTATTTTTGCCTTTAGCGCCTCCGACTTGCGGTCGTGGAGGATTTTTTTGTACTCAATGGGGGTTACCTTGATGAACTGCTCCACCATTTCGCTCCAGCTGTCCAGCATTCGCCTTGCGAGCGGGCTGCCGGTGTAGCGCAGGTGCTTTTTGAGCAAGTCCTTCAGCTCGTTTCGGTCGGGGGTTTCGTCCACCAGCGAGAGCTCCACCATCTCCATGTTGCAGAAGAAGTCGAAGTTTTGCTCCTTGTTCCAGACGTACGCCACGCCGCCGCTCATGCCGGCGGCAAAGTTGCGCCCCACCGTTCCGAGTATCACGGCGCAGCCGCCCGTCATGTACTCGCAGCAGTGGTCGCCCGTGCCCTCTACCACGGCGGTTGCGCCGCTGTTGCGCACGCAGAAGCGTTCGCCCACCCGACCGTTGATGTACACCTCGCCGGAGGTGGCGCCATACAGCAGCGTATTTCCCGCTATCACGTTTTCTTCGGGGGCAAAGGTGCTTCCGGCAGGCGGCGTCACCACTATCCTGCCGCCCGATAGTCCCTTGCCGAGGTAGTCGTTGCTGTCGCCCTCGAGGAAGAACGTGAGCCCTGCGGCGAGGAACGCCCCAAAGCTTTGCCCCGCCGAGCCTGCAAAGCGGCACGTAATGGCGTCGCTGGGCAAGCCCGCGTTGCCGTACTTTGCGGCGACCTCGCCCGAGAGCATGGCGCCCACCGCCCTGTCGGTGTTGGCTATGGCGTGGCGCAGCTCCACCGGCGCGCCGCTGTCCAGCGCCGGCTTTGCCTCCTTCAGCAGCTGCCGGTCGAGCACCTTTGCTATGAGGTGCTCCTGCGGCTTGGCGTTCCGTATGGGGTAGCGCGTTGCCTCCTTGGGGAAGTATATCAGGCGCGAGAGGTCAATTTTGCCGATTTTGGGGTTGCCGGCAAACTTTTGGGTGCTCTGCCGCAGCAAGTCCGACCGCCCGATAATCTCGTCCAGCGAGCGAAATCCCATCTGCGCGAGGTGCTCGCGCACCTCCTCCGCCAAAAAGAGGAAGAAGCTGAGCAGGTACTCCTCCTTTCCCTTAAAGCGCGCCCTCAGGCGCTCGTCCTGCGTAGCCACGCCCACCGGACAGGTGTTTACGTGGCACTTGCGCATCATTACGCAGCCCAGCACAATCAGGGCGCTGGTGGCAAATCCGTACTCCTCCGCGCCCAGCAGGGCGGCAATGATGATGTCGCGTCCGGTTTTGAGCTGCCCGTCGGTTTGGAGCGTCACCTGCGCGCGGAGGTTGTTTGCCACGAGCGTTTGCTGCGTTTCGGCTAAGCCAATTTCGGTGGGCAGGCCGGCATACTTGATGGAGCTCATGGGGCTTGCCCCCGTGCCGCCTTCGCCGCCGCTGATGATAATCATGTCGGCTTTTGCCTTTGCCACGCCTGCGGCGATAGTCCCCACGCCGCTTTCCGAAACCAGCTTCACGGAAATTCTCGCCCTTGGGTTAACGTTTTTGAGGTCAAAAATCAGCTGCGCCAAGTCCTCTATGGAGTAGATGTCGTGGTGCGGCGGGGGCGAGATGAGCGATATGCCCGGGATGGAGTGGCGCGTTTTGGCGATAACCTCGTCCACCTTAAACCCGGGCAGCTGTCCGCCCTCCCCGGGCTTTGCGCCTTGCGCCACCTTGATTTGTATTTCGTCGGCGTTGACCAAGTATTCGGCGGTTACGCCAAAGCGCCCCGACGCCACCTGCTTGATGGCGCTGCGCGCCGACGACCCGTCGGGGCGGGGCTTGAAGCGGTCGGCGTCCTCGCCGCCCTCGCCGGTGTTGCTTTTGCCGCCCAGCTTGTTCATGGCTAACGCCATTGCCTCGTGCGCCTCCTTGCTTATCGACCCAAAGGACATGGCGCCCGTAACAAAGCGGCGCGCGATGGCCTCCTTTGGCTCCACCTCCGCGAGGGGAACGGGCGGAAGTCCGGTGTCCACGTCGAGCAAGTCGCGGATGAATATGGGGCTGCTCTTGCCGTCCACGGCGGCGGTGTACTCCTTGAACTTTTCGTAGGAGCCAAGGCGCGTGGCCAGCTGCAGCTTGGATATGGTTTCGGGGTTCCACGCGTGGATTTCGCCGTCCTTGCGGTAGGCGTAGAAGCCGTCGCTGCGCGGGTTGACGTCGTTTTCGGGGTCAAAGGCGCGCTTGAGCAGCAGCTCCTGCTGCCGCGCGACGTCCTCGAGGTCAACTCCCCCAATTTTGGTGGTAACGCCGCCAAAGTATTTTTCCGATAAGCTTTTGGAGACGCCAACCGCCTCAAATATCTTTGCCCCGATGTAGCTTCTCATGGTGGAGATGCCCATTTTCGACATAATTTTCAGCAACCCCTTGTCCACGGCCTTGATGTAGCGTTTTTCGGCGGTGGCAAAGTCGAGGCGCAGGTTTCCGTTTTTGATTTGGCTGTCGATAGCGGCGTAGGCCATGTAGGGGTTGATGGCGCTGGCGCCAAAGCCCAGCAGGAGGGCAAAGTGCATCACCTCGCGCGGCTCTGCGCTCTCCACAATCAGCCCAATTTGCACGCGCCGGCGCGCGGCTATCAGGTGGTGGTGCACCGCCGACAGCGCCAAGAGCGACGGTATGGGCGCCTTATCCTCCGTAATTCCCCTATCGCTGAGGATAATGTAGTTGTAGCCCTCGTCCACCGCCTTGTCGGCCTCCCTGCACAGCCCGTCGATAGCCGCCTCCAGCCCCTTTGCGCCCGACGCTACGTCGTAGAGCATGGGGATAGCGTAGGAGCGGAAACCTTTGTACTCGATGTGGCAAAGGATGTCGAAGTCGCGGTTGGTGAGGATGGGGCTTTTGAGCCGTATCATTTTGCAGAGGTCGGGGTTGGGCGAGATGAGGTTGTGGTCAAACGTGCCGATGTAGCCGGTGAGCGACATGACCAGCTCCTCGCGTATGGGGTCTATGGGCGGGTTGGTGACCTGCGCAAACTGCTGCCGGAAGTAGCGGAATAGGTTTTGCGGGCGGGCGGAGAGCGCCGCCAGCGGAACGTCGTTGCCCATGGAGCCCACCGGCTCCTTGCCCTCGTCGCACATGGGGACGATGAGCCGCTCCACCTCCTCCTTGGTGTAGCTAAACGCTTGCAGCAGCTTGGGGTAGTCCTTTACCGCCTGCGTTACGTTTCGGCCCGAGGTAATTTTGTCGAGCTCCAGCCGGTACGCGTGCAGCCACTTTTCGTAGGGGTGCTCGCCGGCCAAAACGCTCTTGAGCTCGTCGTTGCGGAGGATGCACCCCTGCTCGGTGTCCACCAGCAGGATTTTTCCGGCCTGCAGCTTGCCCTTTTCGCGAATTTCGGACGGGTCGAAGGTGAGCACGCCCGTTTCGGAGGCCATCACCAGCGTGTCGTTTTGGGTGATGACGTAGCGCGCCGGACGCAGCCCGTTGCGGTCGAGCATGCCGCCCGCGTAGCGACCGTCAAAAAAGAGCAGCGTAGCGGGGCCGTCCCACGGCTCAAAGGCGATGGAGCAGAACTCGTAGAACGCCTTTAGCGACGCCGGAATGAGGTTTTTGTCGTTCCAGCTTTCGGGGATGAGCATGGAGAGCGCGTGCGGAAGCGACATGCCCGACATGACGAAGAACTCCAGCGCGTTGTCCAGCGACGCGCTGTCGCTCATGCCCTCCTCCACGATGGGCAGCGCGTCCTTAACGCTAAAGTTTTCGGAGGTGAGCTGCTCCTCGCGCGCCTTCATCCACTCGCGGTTGCTGCGTATGGTGTTGATTTCGCCGTTGTGCCCCAGCAGGCGGAACGGCTGCGCCAGCTCCCACTTGGGGAACGTGTTGGTGCTAAAGCGGGAGTGCACCAGCGCAATCCCGCTGGTGAAGTAGGGGTCGCTCAAGTCCAAAAAGTACTCCCGCAGCTGGTGCGAGGTGAGCATGCCCTTGTAAACAATAGCCTTGGTGGAGAGGCTCACCACGTAGCACTCCTCCCGCGCCAGCTTGCGCTCAATAGCCTTGCGCAGGATGTATAGCCTCACGTCCAAGCCGTTTTTGCCGTCTTTGTCCACCAAAAAGAGCTGCTTTACGGCCGGCTCCGTGGCCGACGAGCCCGCGCCCAGAACGGCGCTGTTGACCGGCACGTCGCGCACGGCGAGCAGCGAAAACCCGCTACCCTCCACCTCCGCCTGTATAGCCTCCAGCGCGCGCCGCTGCTTAGCGGCGTCCTTTGAGAGGAATACCAGCCCCGTTCCGTAGTGCCCCCGTTCGGGCACCGGAATGCCGTTGAGCAGCGTAAATTCGTGGGGGATGTGCAGCATAATGCCCGCGCCGTCGCCGGTGAGCGGGTCGGCGCCCTCCGCGCCGCGGTGCACCATGTTTTCCAAAAGCCTCAAGCCCTTATCTACCGTATCGTGAGTTTTTGCCGAGTGAAGGTTAACCACCAAGCCCACGCCGCACGAGTCGTGCTCGGAGGATGGGTCATACAGTCCAGCGTTAGTGTTGGTCATGCGAAAAAGATATTTTGAATGTGTTCATATTTGACGGGCTACAAAGATACAAAAAATAGTGATTAATGATTTAAGTAATGATTAATGATTGATGATTAATGGTTAATGGTTAATGGCGCGAAGCGTGGTATTTTTTGGGGGAGTTCAGGCTATCCACAGCGGTTCGTTTTGCCAATCGGCAGGAAAACCCATCGCCACTCTGTCCACATTGGGGTATTTCAAGAAAATATGCTCCAGCTTTTGCCTAAACGTATGCTTGGGATTAACGATGTTGAGCAGGTAAAGAATCATGGAAAGGGTGTAATACAGGCGATTGTTTCCGGTGTTTTTATTGAGGAGCCATTTACCAGCCGGATTTTTAGGAAATAAAGGTTGTATTCTTAGCCACCTGTTCCAAATACGAGTATGGTGGGCGCAAACATTCCGTACATAAACGAAGCTGTGTAGCCACGAAGCAAAAACCTTATCCGACAATCCAAACATATTAGCAATTTCTTTTTTGGATTTGCAGGGTTTTAGCATGTCATACAAACGGGATAACGCTCCGAAAGAAGTAATTTCCAGCACAATAAAGGACGGCGGAAGCGGATTGGAGTATTTTGACTTGAAAGACAATATAAATTCCTCATCGCTCCGGTTAAGTTCATCCTGTATTTTGTTTAACGTCGCTTGATGCGCTTGTTGATTGGTGAACAAAGCTGAGTCTTCCATCCAAAAGGCATCATGCTCTAATGAGAGTATATAGGCTATTTTTGAGCGAACTGCCACCTCAATTTTTTCCAACTCGGAAATGATTAACTTCCGTAGCTCGCTATCAAATTTATACAAGCTAAACGCCGTTTCAAAATCAGCATCCGGTTTGAAAACATGATTATGCTTGTCAGCCAGCAACGGATACCAGTAAGCGCTCATGCGATGATAGCTGATGTTTTCAAGTAAATGCATAGCTTTACTTTCATCGGCAAACTTCATCCCACGTGACTTAAGCAGCACAATTTGGTCGGGATGGGAAATAACCGATTTTGTATAAGGAACTTTTAGCATAACAAGTAAAATAAAAAGCTTACCCTGAGCGCGCTGTTCTGACGGGAAGCGGGGTAAGCATGTTGCCTCAAAGGTACGAACAATATTTGAACCTGCAAAATATTTGGCGGGTAAAAAGTCCGTAGTTTCAAATAAAAATGCTACCTTTGCCTTTCATTTTGGCGCACCATTAATCATTAATCGCTAATCATTAATCATTAATACATGAGTATTCTACACTCTGTCATCAAGCTGTTTTTCGGCTCCAAGTCGGAGAGCGACATGAAAAAAATTATCCCCTTTATAGATAAGGTAAAGGAAGTTTACCCGCGCTTTGAGGCCATGAGCAACGACGAGCTGCGGGCGGCGTCGCAGCAGCTGCGCGGCGTGGTTGCCGAGAGCATCGCGGCGGACGAGCGCCGCATAGCCGAGCTGCGCGTCCAGCTGGAGTCCGGCGAAACGGAGATAACCGAAAAGGAAAGCATCGCCAAGGAGGTGGACGAGCTGATGAAGGCCGTTGACGGGCAGATTGAGGCTACGCTGCTCGAAATCCTGCCCGAGGCCTTCGCCATCATGAAGGATACGGCGCGCCGCTTTAAGGAAAATGCGCAGGTGCGCGTCACCGCTACGGACTACGACCGCGAGCTCGCCACCACCAAGGACTTCGTCACCATTGAGGGCAACGAGGCTATCTACGCCAACGAGTGGATGGCGGGCGGCAGCATGGTGAGGTGGGACATGGTGCACTACGACGTGCAGCTCATTGGCGGCGTGGCGCTGCATCAGGGCAACGTGGCGGAGATGGCTACCGGCGAGGGAAAAACGCTGGTGGCAACGCTGCCCGTGTTCCTCAACGCGCTTGCCGGCAAGGGCGTGCACATCGTCACCGTAAACGACTACCTCGCCAAGCGCGACAGCGAGTGGATGGGGCCCATGTACCAGTTCCACGGGCTGTCGGTGGACTGCATCGACAAGCACCAGCCCAACTCCGACGCGCGCCGCAAGGCCTACTTGGCGGACGTCACCTTTGGCACCAACAACGAGTTTGGCTTCGACTACCTGCGCGACAACATGTGCATCTCGCCCGACGAGCTGGTGCAGCGCAAGCACCACTTCGCCATCGTGGACGAGGTGGACTCGGTGCTGATTGACGACGCGCGCACGCCGCTCATCATCTCCGGCCCCGTGCCCAAGGGCGACGACCAAATGTTTAACGAGTACAAGCCGCTGGTGGAGCGCCTCTACAGCGCGCAGCGCAACCTCGCCACCTCCATGCTCGCCGACTGCCGCCGGCTCCTCGCCGAAGGCAAAACCGAGGAGGGCGGGCTGCTCCTCCTGCGCGTCTTTAAGGCGCTGCCAAAGTACAAGCCCCTCATCAAGTTCCTGAGCGAGCAGGGCAACAAGGCGCTGCTGCTGAAGACCGAAAACTTCTACATGCAGGACAACAACCGAAACATGCACAAGGCCACCGACGAGCTCTTCTTCGTCATCGACGAAAAGCTCAACTCGGTTGACCTCACCGACAAGGGGCTCGACCTCATCACCCAGTCGGTCAACGAGGACAAATTCTTCGTGCTGCCCGACATCGGCAACGAAATCGCCGAGCTGGAGAAGCTCCACCTCTCGCCCAGCGAAAAGCTCTCGGCCAAGGACAAGCTGCTCAACGACTACGCCGTTAAGTCGGAGCGCGTGCACACCATCCACCAGCTGCTCAAAGCCTACGCCATGTTCGAAAAGGACGTGGAGTACGTGGTGATGAACAACAAGGTGATGATTGTGGACGAGCAAACGGGGCGCATCCTCGAGGGGCGCCGCTACTCCGACGGGCTGCATCAGGCCATCGAGGCAAAGGAAAACGTGAAGGTGGAGGCCGCCACGCAAACCTTTGCCACCATCACGCTGCAAAACTACTTCCGCATGTACCACAAGCTGTCGGGCATGACCGGCACCGCCGAAACCGAAGCCGGCGAGCTGTGGACAATCTACAAGCTCGACGTTATCGTCATCCCCACCAACCGCTCCGTCATCCGCCTCGACGCCGAAGACCTCGTGTACAAAACCAAGCGCGAAAAGTACAAGGCCGTCATTGAGGAGATAGGCAAGCTGGTGGAGGCGGGGCGACCCGTGCTGGTGGGCACCACCTCCGTCGAAATATCGGAGCAGCTGAGCAAAATGCTCAAGCTGCGCGGCGTAAAGCACAACGTGCTGAACGCAAAGCAGCACCAGCGCGAGGCGGAAATCGTTGCCGAAGCCGGACACGCCGGAGTGGTGACCATCGCCACCAACATGGCGGGGCGCGGCACCGACATCAAGCTCACGCCCGAGGTGAAAGCCGCCGGAGGCTTGGCCATTGTGGGCACCGAGCGGCACGAAAGCCGCCGCGTTGACCGCCAGCTCCGCGGGCGCGCAGGGCGGCAGGGCGACCCGGGCACCTCGCAGTTCTTCGTCTCGCTCGAGGACGAGCTCATGCGCCTGTTTGGGTCGGAGCGCATCGCCTCCCTCATGGACAGAATGGGGCTCAAGGAGGGAGAGGTGATACAGCACCGCATGATTAGCCGCTCCATCGAGCGGGCGCAGCGCAAGGTGGAGGAAAACAACTTCGGCATCCGCAAGCGCTTGCTGGAGTACGACGACGTGATGAACTCGCAGCGCGAAGTCATCTACACCCGCCGCCGCCACGCCCTCTACGGCGAGCGCATCGACATGGACATCCTCAACATGATTTCGGACTACTCCATAATGCTCATTGAGCAAATGCACGGCAGCGTGGACTACGAGGAGTTTTCGCTGGAGCTCATCCGCCTGCTCTCCGTCGAGCCCAGCTTCGACGAGGCCGAGTGGAAGCAGGCGTCGACCAACCAGCTGGCGGACGTGCTGCAAAGCCACCTCCTCGAAACCTACCGGCGCAGGATGGAGGCGCTCGCCAAGCAGGCCTATCCGGTCATCCGTAACGTGTACGAGGCGCAGGGCAACAGCTACGAAAACATCGTCGTGCCGGTGAGCGACGGGCACAAGGTCTTCCAAATTCTGGTCAACCTCAAGAAAGCCTACGAAACGGAGGGCACAGAGCTCATCCGCGCGCTCAGCAAGCTGGTCATCCTTGCCATGATTGACGAGCACTGGAAGGAGCACCTGCGCGAAATGGACGAGCTGAAGCAGGCCGCCCACAACGCCGCCTACGAGCAAAAAGACCCCCTGCTCATCTACAAGCTGGAGAGCTACGGGCTGTTCCGCAGCATGCTGGAAAAAATCAACCACGACGTGCTCTCCATGCTCATCAAGGCGCACATCCCGCAGCAAGCCAACGCGCCCGTGCAGCGCAACGCCGCGCCGCGCGCCAAAATCGACATGAGCCGCCTGCAAACCGGACGCACCGACCTTGCCGCCTCCGGCGGCAGAAATGCGCCCCAAAAGCCGGCCCCCGTTCACGTCGAAAAGCAGGTCGGGCGCAACGACCCCTGCCCCTGCGGCAGCGGCAAAAAATACAAAAACTGCCACGGAGCGTAGGTAGTGATTAGCTTATTAGTGATTAGTGATTAG
>JAITQP010000060.1 GCA_031288885.1 Prevotellaceae bacterium
CTGCACCTCGAACGCCCGCCCGGGAAACTCCGGCAGCAGGCTGTCCGACGTGTAGAGGTGCGTGTCGGGGTGCAGCTTTTCTACGCCAAACCGTTGGCACGGCAGCTTGAATGCGCCCGCCTTGAGCAGCGTTACGTTGGGCTCGTAGAGGTAGCGCTTGGGCTGCGCGGCGTACAGGGCGGCGGCGGCGCGCTCCTCGGGCAGGGTGAAGCTGAGCAGCTGGGGGTGCTCGGGGTGGAGGTTCGCGCAGCAAATAAGCGGCTCCGTGGCCTCCTGCCCGCAAACGAACAGCAGCTCCTTGCAGTCGTTCTTCACCGCCACCACGTGCACCTCGCTCACGCGGCGCAGCTCGCGCAGGGCTTGCGCAACGTCGAGCATGGGCGAGGCTTTCAGCACAACCGTTTCGGCTTTCGAGAGCAGAAAATCTTGGAGCGGCAGCACGTTGGGCTCGCAGTCGGCGAGCAGCGTTTGGCTGTTTTGGTGGCTGTCGCGGCGGGAGGGGTCGAGGTAGATGGCGTCGAAGCGCTGCGGCGCGCGCTGCAGGAATTGGATGCCGTTGCCGCAGCGCACCTCCACGTTTGCCGCCCCCAGCGCCGCAAAGTTATGCTGCGCAAGGGCGCACAGCGCTTCGCTTTGCTCCACGTAGGTAACGCTTTTGGCGCGCTCGGCGGCGTAGAGCGCGTCGACGCCCAAGCCGCCCGTTACGTCTGCAATGGCCTTGCCGGCAAACAGCCGTGCCTTGTAGCGGGCGGTGGCCTCGGAGGAGCACTGCTCCATGGCGAGCTTTGCGGGGAATACGAAGCGGGGGTTGGCGGCAATCGCGGGGAGCTTGGCGCGCGCCTTTTGCCGACCCTCTATTTGCTGCGCGGCAAAGTGCAGGTCAACCTCCGGCGGAACGTTTTTACGCAGCAGCAGCGCGTGCACGTCGTCGCCGGCGTGCTCGCGGATGAAGGATTGCGTGGCAGGGTTGCCGGCGCACTCCGCGAATGGGGCAAACGGTTGAGGCATGGCGTTAAATAAAACACATCATGGCGTAGGCAATGGGCAGGGCGGGGAGCATGTTGGCAACCTTCACAAGCTTTACCTCCATAATATGCAGCCCAAGCCCGATGAGGATTACCCCGCCTACCGCCGAGACCTCCGCCACGTACTCCGGCGGCAAAAAGTTGCCAAACCCTGCGGCGAGCAGCGTTAGCGTCCCCTGAAAAAGGAGCAGCGGGAGCGCCGAAAACAAAATCCCCCACCCAAATACGGAGGCAAACATGATGGAGGAAAAGCCGTCCATCATAGCTTTGGCGAGCAGCAGGTCGGAGGTTTTGCCCGTCAGCCCCTCCTCTATGGGGCCAATGACCGCCATTGCGCCCACGCAGTACAGCATGAACGCCGTGAGCAGGCCCTCGGTAAACCGCTCGTCGCGCATTTTCAGCGTGCGCTTGAGGTTGTCGCCCAAGCGCTGCAGGCGCTCGTCCAAGCGCGCCCACTCGCCCAGCAGCGCGCCCGACACGAGGCTCACCCCCACCACCATGATGTGCTTGGCTTCGATGGCCATAGATATACCGATAAACACGGTAAACAATCCGGCAGCCTGAAAAAAGATGCTGACGTAGCGGCGGTTGAGCCGCGACTTGATAAAAATCCCGATAAGGCCACCCGCCACAATCGCGGCGGCGTTTACCACAGTTCCAATTCCGGCCATAAGTGAAGTAGTTAGCGTAGTTATATTTAGCACCGCCTGATTTTGCGCGCCGTCGTTGCGAGCGTCCGGAGCGAGGCGTGCGTCCGGTCATTAGCGTTAAAAGCGGCAGCAAAGGTAGCAGAAGTTTTTTGAAATTGAAAATATGAGAATTGTCCGTAGAATAATATTATCAGTAGAAGTTGGGTGTTTTTATATAAAAAGCGGGTACGTTTACAGCCTCTTCTGAAAGATAATGTTACCTTTGTGGAATTTCTGTAAACAAAAAACGATATGCCTGAACAACCTGTACGAGCTACGGACGCCTTGCAAAAGTACAATTCATATAACGACGACGAATGGGAAAAAGCTTACTTTGACGAGGTAAGCGGAGGGTTTAATGTTTACCACAAAAAGCACCACTTCGCCAAAAAAGGCGGTGGCGGCAACGCGGAAAAAATTGTCGGCAAAATGCTCGCAAAGTACAACGGAAAGCAGGTAGAGTTTTTACCCGAGGGGGAGATGAAGAGCCCAGACGTTGCATTTGACAACCAAACATGGGATATAAAGTATGTTGAAAACGCAGCAGAGCATAGAATGCGAGATACTATTCGGGAGGCAAGAAAGGCGGATAACGTAATATTTTATTTTACGCAGGAAAGCAAATACCTTTTACTAAACAGCGCAATGGAAAGGGAGGTGGGGAGGTTTTTAAAGGGACAAGTAAGCAACTTGCCGGATATTTATTTTATAGACCATAAGAGCGGGTTACTTAAGCCACTTTGGGAAAAACAAAAGGGGCTAAGTAAATAGCCCCTTAATGTTGCGTATTTGTGCATTCACCCCCCCGCCGGACTGGTCGAGAACGAGGGCTTATATCTCCTATACCGGACTTCCCCCCCTATCTCGGTGAGCGATACAGGATTTGAACCTGCGGCTTGCCTCTAACAATTCGCCCTACGAATTTCACAGCACAAATATACTGCATTTTTTGTTATTGCTGCAA
This sequence comes from Prevotellaceae bacterium, assembly GCA_031288885.1. Classification (GTDB taxonomy): domain Bacteria; phylum Bacteroidota; class Bacteroidia; order Bacteroidales; family UBA932; genus JAITMY01. Next base: position 2,679 of record JAITQP010000060.1, read on the forward strand.
TTTTTTTTTGCGAATTACAGTGTGGAAAGATGCCGTTCGCAATAACGAAATTGCATTAGGCGTATTATTAGCCCATTACAAAGACGTTGTTGCAACGATGAACGCCGTAGGCGTTGAATGTGGATAACCCCGAGCAAGCGGAGCGTAGCTCGGGGTGAAAATCCCCTTCTCTTTTCTGAGCTGCGTAGCAGCTCAACCGGAAAGACGAGCGGTGTTTTTGGGTAAGTAGTAGAACTCCTACGGAGTTCTGTAGGTGATAGGGTGGCCGTTTTACCCCGAGTTGCACTCCGCTTACTCGGGGTTATCCGTATTCAAGGCCTTCGGCCTTGCGTTTCACTGCAATGATGGGGATAAAGTATCGCTGCAACAAAGCACATTAAAGACTTCGTCTTTTCCCTTTTTTACCCATATATGGGTTCGGATCTCGCAATGACGAAATAGCATTAGCTATAAATCCTGCACGTCAAAAACCTTTTTTTTGAAAAAAAATCGACCACCTACGACGGTTTAACGCCTAACGGTGCAAGGACGCCCCGCCCCGCCATTCCCAATCTTCGAGTTTCAGCTATTAATTCAGAAAGAGCTTACACCAGAGGGACGGACGCCGTAGGAAAGCTAAGGCAAAACCACGCGGAAGCCACTGTCGCCGTAGCAAGCGCTGGGGGGGTTGGTGAGGCGGGCAGCAAGGCGAGGCCAGCCATCGGCGGCGGAGTGGTAAAAGCCGCTGCCGCGGAGCACGCGTCGTTGAGAGTCGTTAACCACCTCCCACTTGTCCCAGCACCACTCCCATACGTTGCCCGTCATATCGTAAATACCTAAGCCATTAGGCTTTAGTAACCCTACCGGCTGCGTCCATGTGGCATAAGCCGCGCCGCCTGCAGTACCATTCCACCCCACCTCCTGAACGTCGTCGCTCCCGCTGTACAGAAAGTTATCGCAGCCCCCCATCTCGCACCCCCGCGCCGCGTACTCCCACTCGCTCGACGTGGGCAGCCGGTAGCCGTTGGCGCTGGCGTCTACGGTCACGTTGGCGGCATCGGCGCCGCACGCGGCGCAGCTGCCGTCGGCGCCAACGTCGCCTAACGCAAAGCCTCCGTAAACCGGCGTTTTGCCCAGCTTCTTGCTCAGCTCGTTACAAAACGCTAACGCCATGTACCAGCTTACCATCTCCGTCGGACGATCAGGGAAGTAGTAGCCAGGAGGGCTCTCTATTGCTGTCCCCTTCATCACCGCATACCACTGCGCCTGCGTTACCTCATACTTCCCTATCTTAAAGTTGCCCACCGATACCGACGACTGAAAAGGCTGCGCGTGGTTATCGCTGCACGTTTTCACCTTATCATCCCTGCCGGCCTTGCACCCCATCTCAAACGTGCCGCCGCGCACCCCCACCAAGCTTATCTTATTTACTTTGTCCTCCAAGTAGGGCGGCGAGGGGAAGCGCAGCCGGAAGGTGCCGCGCCCGGACAGCTTGCCCGTGCTGCAGTCCACCAGCCACGCCACCCGCTTCGCTATATTCTCCATGGGCGACGTCCCTATGGTGTCCTGCACCACCAGCTGCACAAGGGCTATTCCGTTGTCCCGCCCCCACTTGGCAATGCCGGTGGTGTCCACCGGCTTTCCCAGCGCGAGCTGGGTGCTCAGCTCGGCGCGCTTGTCCTCCACGGTCTTGCTTTTGGTGAGCAGCTCGTAGGTGGAGTCTCGGTTAAGGTCGTAGGCCCAGCGCGCGGCCAGCTCGTCGCCCTTGGCGGGGGTTTCCATGCCCACCACCAGCACGGCCAGCTGAGGCTTCTGCGCGTAGGCGCCCGTTACTCCCGCCGCGCCTGACAGCAGCAGGGATAGTAAAAAGTTGGTTCTTGTTTTCATGTTTTTTTTGGTTTTTAGTTGGTTGTTAATCATTAAAAAAAATTCCGCCCCATGTAAAAAACATGATGCGGAATGCTTGTAATTTCGGGAAATATTTTGTATAATGCGCGCGTGCGCTATTATAATAATGAGCTGTGTGTGTGTGTGTGTGTGTGTGTGTGTGTGT
>JAITQP010000008.1 GCA_031288885.1 Prevotellaceae bacterium
TTGCGTGGTGGTAGCCTGATTGCAGGAGGTTAAGCACCCCACTGCCACCAGCGCCGTAAGGTTTATGATTGTTGATAGTGTTTTCATGATGTAAATATAATTTTTGTGTTACGTAAATAGAAATTTTCTACGTAAAGATAGCATAAAAACCTTTACTTGCGCTACGCTTGCAAAAAAAACACTTTGCGTGAGATAGTTACGCGTTCACGCTTCGCGTTATTGCGGGTGGAGCGAGAAACCGGAGCAAAGCGGAGTTCGGCGTAGCCAATCCAGCGTCGCACGCTTCGCGTTACCTTGCGTTGCCCGTATTTCTGGATTGCTTCGCTTCGCTCGCAATGACGCAAGGCGTGCTTGCGCTCTACTTGTAATGACGGAGGAAAAGTATCGCTGTAACAAAGTCATATCAAAACATGAATAAGCTACTAATTATCGTTGAAAGAAGTAAAGATTTTTTCGATGCTTACGCCCAAAACTGTGAGGGCGTTTATGGCGCAGGAGAAACGGTGAGCGAGGCAAAAAAAAAAAAAAATGTGCTTGAGGCTATTGAATTGCTCAAAGCAAACAGCACTGATGTGCCGGAAATTTTAAAGGGAGAATACGAGGTAACCTACTCTCACCGCTTCGATGCAACAACGCGCGGCGTTCGCTTTACGTTGGGCAGAAAGGCTGCCACAGCGCCCAGCAGCGGAATGAATGAGCAGAGCTTGTAAACGTAGGCGAGGCTTTTGGCGTCCGCAACGTTGCCCAGCACGGCGGCGGCTATGCCGGCAATGCCGAACGCAAGCCCAAAAAACAAACCGGATATAAGCCCAATCTTGGTGGGAAGCAGCTCCTGCGCGTAAACAAGTATCGCCGAAAAAGCCGAGGAGAGCACCACGCCAATGGCAACGCTCAGCACGCACGTCCACATCAGGTTGGCGTAGGGCATCATCAGCGAAAAGGGAGCCGTTCCCAAAATGGAAACCCAGATGACGTACTTCCGCCCGAAGCGGTCGCCAATGGGGCCGCCCAGCAGCGTGCCTACCGCCGAGGCAAACAGTAGGGCAAACAAAAACAGCTGCGACTGCTGCGTGGTAACGCCAAATTTTTCTATCAGGTAAAACGTGTAAAAGTTGCTCAGGCTCGCCATGTACACGTACTTGGAGAAAATCAGCACCAAGAGCACGGCGAGCGAAAAGTAAATCTTCCTTTTGGGCAGGCGCACGCGGTGAACAACCGCTTTCTTCACCGTGCCGGAGCGCATCAGCTGTATTTTTTTCCTGTACCACGCTACAATCGGGCTTTTTGTCAGCAGCGAAATAATGGCGATACCGGCAAACACGGCAATGTAGCGCTGCCCGTAGGGCGCAACGATGGCGGCAGCCAGCAGCGGGCCTATGGAGCCGCCAAAATTGCCGCCCACCTGAAAAATGGACTGCGCCAGCCCGTGGCGACCTCCCGAGGCAAAGTGCGTCAGCCGCGACGCCTCGGGGTGAATGACCGACGAGCCCAAGCCGATGAACGCCACCGCGCCCATAACCCAGTACAGGGAGCCGGCAAACGCCAGCATCAGCAGGCCTATCATGGTGGAGGTGGTGCCCGCGCTGAGGTACCACGCGCGCGGGCGCTTGTCGAAGAAAATGCCGAATATGGGCTGGAAGACGGAGGCGCACAGCTGGTAAACCAGCACCGATAAGCCAACTTGCCCAAACGTTAGGGAAAGGTTGTCCTTAATAACCGGATAAACAGCGGAAACCGTCGATTGAAAAGCGTCGTTGAAAAGGTGCGCCAAGCTCAGGTAGAGCAGCATGGAAATAGATGTACCCTCCGTAGATGACGAATTTTTCATGCAGCCGCTACTTGTTAATGCTCCTCAGCTTAATTTGCGTAAGTATGCGCTTGGTGTCGAGGGTAAAATCGCCGTTCATAATCCACGCGTAGTAGCTGGGCTCGTTAACCAGCACGTCCACAACCTTTTTCCCCTTATGCTTGCCAAAGCTGATGATTTCGTTGCCGTCGCTATCCAGCACTACCCGCCCTGCGTAGTCAACGTTGCGGTTTTTTGCAGAAAACTCGGCAAGGAACGCCACATCGTTTTGCAGCTCCGGATAGCGCTCGAGCTGCGCCCGAAGCACGTCGTAGGTGGCGCGCGTGTCGGCCTCGGCGCTGTGGGCGTTGACCAAATCCTTTTGGCAGTAGAACTTGTAGGCCGCCAACAGGGTGCGCTGCTCCATGCGGTGAAATATGTTTTGCACATCCACCAAGCGGCGGCTGCGAAAATCAACCTCCACGCCGGCGCGCAAAAACTCCTCCACCAGCAGCGGCACGTCAAACTTGGTGGAGTTGTAGCCCGCCATGTCGCACCCTTCAAGGTATGCCGCCAAATTTTTTGCCACCTCCTTAAACGTCGGGCAGCTTTTCACGTCCTCGTCGGTAATGCCGTGCACGTTGGTTGCCGCCGGCGGGATGGGGATGGTGGGGTTAATACGCCACGTTTTCACCTCTTCGCTTCCGTCGGGCATTACCTTAATGATGCAAATTTCGACAATTCTGTCGCGCGCAACGTCCACCCCCGTGGTTTCGAGGTCAAAGACGGCTATGGGATTTTTGAGATTTAGGTGCATTCTTTTCCGCGCAACCTATGCATTAATCATCATTGGCATGAGCAGCATCAGCGTATCCTCCTTTTCGGGGTCTTCGCCTACGGGCAAAATAAGCCCTGCGCGGCTCGAATCTGAAAACTCAAGGCTCACCTCCTGCGTGTGCAAGTTCGTCAGAATTTCTATCAAAAAGGCCGATTTAAAGCCGATTTCCAGCTCGTCGCCCTCGTACTGGCAGGCAATGCGCTCCACGCCCGACTGCGCAAATTCGAGGTCTTGCGCGAGTATGGTTATCTGATTTTCGCTGAGCTTGAGGCGGATTAGCCCCGTTCCGGCAGGCCCCAGCGGGGCAATGCGCTTCACCACCGACAGGAGCTCTACCCTGTCCATGCTCACCTTGTTGGGGTTGTCGGTGGGGATAACCGTGTTGTACGCCGGAAAGTTGCCCTCTATCAGGCGGCACACCAGCTGGTAGCCCGACAGGCGAAACGCGGCGTTTTTGCTGTCAAAGGTAACCTCCACCGCATCCTGCTCCTTGGTGAGGATGGTGCGCAGCAGCGAGGCGGGTTTTTTGGGCAGAATGAAAGAGGTGTTGCTGTCCACCTTAACGTCGGGGCGGCGGTAGCGCACCAGCTTGTGTGCGTCGGAGGCTACAAAGGTGGCGCACTCGCCCGTCATGTCAAAGTAGATGCCGTTCATCACGGGGCGCAGCTCGTCGGCGGCGGAGGCAAAAATGGTTTTCAGGATGCCGTCGTTGAGCGTTGACGCCTCAAAGTTAACGGTTGTTGCGCCCTCCCCTATTTCGGGGATTTTGGGAAACTCCTGCGGGTCAAACCCGGGCAGGGTAAGCTTTCCCGTTGCCCAGCTGATTTCGATTTGGAACGTATCGGGGGCTACGGTAACGGTCAGGGGCTGCTCGGGAAACTCCTTGAGCGACTCCGCCATCATGCGCGGCACCGCCACGCTCCCCTCCTCCTGCACGCTGGGCACAGCGAGCTCCGAGATGAGCGTAGTTTCGAGGTCTGACGCCATAATGGTCAGCTTTCCCTCTTGGAGCCGGAGCAGAATGTTATCCAGAATAGGCAGCGTATTCTTGCTGTTCATGACTTTTCCCATCAGCTGCAGGTGGTTGAGCAGCTCTGTACTTGGAATTACAAATTTCATGCTTAAATTATGATTTTATTGGGGTTTGAGGTAACTTTATTAGCGGGACAAAATTAGGAAATATTCGCAACATGCAGCGCGCATGTTTATAATTCCAGCTGAAGTTTGGTAAGCTGTTGACGCCCAACGAGGCGCTTTAAACACTACTTCGTCAAAAAAAAGTTGACATCTTTTATAAGCAGGTCAAAATCAACCCATAGCGCAACGGCAAGGTTGGGGTCGTCGTCCTGCTGGAGGTAGCAGCGGTTGAGGTCTATCTTGGTCGGGCGCCCAAACGCGTCGAGCGCATCGCCCACGGACATGTACATCAGCTTCACGGTGCGCAACGTCCCGTCTCTTCCCTCAATGGTAAACACGTAGGCGGGGTTGGTCATCATAATGGCGTCGGCGTCTTCCTTGCCAAGGTTGGTGGCGTAGCGCTCAAACTTCACGTCCTGATAGTACGAAAGGTAGCGGCGCACGCAGTCGTCGTTCAGCGTATGAAACACCCTGCCGCTGTACAGCTCCGCTATCTGCGCCCGACCAAGCGTGTCGACGCTCAGGCGGAACGAGCGCTTGGGCTTTCCCAAGTCTTCTACGCTGACGGCGGCTATCTGGGAGGGCTGCATGCTCAGCACCGCCGTTTTGTACCAGAACAGCGGGTTGGCGTCCAGCAGCGAAAAGATGTCCAGCTGCTCGTTTCCGCAGACCTCCACCACGTAGGGTTTGGTGGCCGACACCGCGCCCACCGGCATGGTGTCCACCGTGCAGATGGAGTAGCTGCGGATTTTCCCCAGCCAGTCCGCCACCGACACGCGCAGCGCGCTGCCCCGCGCCTGCCGGTACGCTTCGAGATACCCTGCCGGCAGCGGGTACTTGACCTGTAGCATTTGCAGGGCAAACAGCGCGTCGGTAACGCGCTCCTGCTGCGCCACCCTGTCGCCCTCAATGTACCAGATGCTGCCGCGCTTGCGCAGCTTCACCTGCTGCTCGCCGTCAGAAATGGTAATGCTGCGCACCCTGTTAGCGTCGGCAAAGCCAAAGTCGGTGGCGCTTATCAGCAGCTTGCGCCCTAAAAAAAGCAGCAGCACGGCCGCCGCCATTATCAGCCCCAGCACGATAATAATCTGCCTGCGATTGGTTGTTTGTTGCATTGCTTCAAAAAATTATGTCCCAAAACTTGGTTAAACTCGGCCACAAATATAAGCAGAGTTTTGCGAAAAAAAATTTTTTGCTGATAAAAGATTTACATAATTGCAGGATTTTGCAGAATTTACAGATAAAGGCGGGCTTAAAAGTTGCCTATCACGCGCTGCGGCGTTGCGAGCAAAGCAAAGCAATGACGCAACGCGCGCCGCTCCGTTAATGTAAATTTTTAGTCATCGTTAGGCTCCTGCACCACGTAGCCCGCCTTGGTAACCTGAATATCGTCCCACGTGGCAAGCGCGCGGTAGGCGCGCACCCCAATGCACCCCGACGCAAACGAAGCGTCGTTGACGTCAATTTTAGGCGTCGCCATATCATCCAC
>JAITQP010000070.1 GCA_031288885.1 Prevotellaceae bacterium
AAAGACAAAGGCATTATCCGCCGAGACGGTGCAGGCAAAGGCGGGAAGTGGGTGTTAGTTAAGCCATAGTACAAATAAAATTGCTCCATGAAAATCATCTGCATAGCGCATAACTACCCACAGGCAAGGCCGGAGCCGCCTGCCGGAGAGGCGGGCAACCCCGTGCTTTTTATGAAGCCCGATACCGCGCTGCTGCGCAACAACCAGCCGCTGTACTACCCCAAGCTTACGCAGGATTTGCGGTGCGAGGTGGCGCTGGTGCTGCGCGTGTGCAGGCTTGGGCGCGGCGTCAGCGAGCGGTTTGCGCACCGCTACTACGCCGAGGTGGGCGTTGGGGTTGACTTTACGGCGGGCGACGTGCTGCGCGAGTGCCGGCAAAAGGGGCTGCCGTGGGAGCTGTGCAAGGCTTTTGACTACTCGGCGCCGGTTAGCCCCGAGCTGGTGGCGCTGTCGGCCTTGCGGGATGCGTCCGACGTGAGGTTTTCGCTGGAGCTGAACGGCAAAACGGTGCAGCAGGGCAGCAGCCGCAGCATGGTTTGGGGCTTCAACCGGCTAATCTCCTACGTGTCGGGCTACGTTATACTCCGCATGGGCGACCTCATCTTTACGGGCTCGCCGTCGGAGAGCGTTGGCGTGAGGATAGGCGACCGGCTGGTGGCAAAGCTCGAGGAAAAATCAATGCTGACGGTGGATATACGGTGAGTTTAAAGAACTTTAACAACCTAAAGCGCAATAGTTTTTCCCAAAATTGCTACATTTATCGTTTCATTTTTGGCAACCTTTCATGGAGATTTTCTCCGTTAGATTTTTTTGATGTTAACTTGGATGAATAATATAGAGGCGCTACGGAACATGCTGCGCAACGCCAAGCAGTGCCTTGTGGTCTCTCACGTAAACCCCGACGGGGACGCGGTGGGCGCGTCGCTGGCGTGGTGGAGCTACCTGAGGGCGGCTTACCCCGAGCTGGAGGCGCGCGTAGCGTTTCCCAACAGGTGTCCGGAGTTTTTGGGGTGGATAGAGGGCGCCAATCAGGTAATGATATACGCCGATAACAAGGAGGCGGCGCAGAGCTACCTAAAGGGCTGCGACCTCGTTTTTTGCCTCGATTTTAACGCCCTCAACCGGCTGGAGGGCATGTGCGAGGCGCTGACCGGCCACAGCGCGCCCCGCGTGCTGATTGACCACCACCGGCAGCCCGCCGACGAGTTCGCCCTCGTATTTTCGGACATTACCATGAGCTCCACCTCCGAGTTTATCTACCGGATAGTGCTGGCGCTGGGCGGAAAAACGCTGCTGAGCCGAGGCGCAGCCGAGGCGCTGTACGTGGGGCTGATAACCGACACCGGCTCGTTCAGCTTTAGCGTCAGCACGCCGGAGCCGTTCCGCATGGCGGCCGACCTCATGGAGCTGGGCGTAGATAAAGATACCATTGCAAGTCGGGTTTACGACAGCTTCTCCGAAAAGCGCATGCGCCTGCTGGGCTACTGCCTGAACACCAAAATGCGGGTGTTCCCAAAGTACAAGGCGGCGTACGTTGCGCTTTCGCGAAGCGAGCTGGACGAGTTTGGCTTTCAGGTGGGCGATACGGAGGGTTTTGTCAACTTCCCGCTCTCCATAAAAAAAGTCTCGCTCTCGGCGCTGCTCATGGAGGCTTCGGATAAAACCTACATCCGCGTTTCGCTCCGCTCCAAGGGGAATATCCTTTCGGTAAATGAGCTGGCGCGTAAGTACTTCAACGGGGGAGGGCACTTCAACGCTTCGGGCGGAAAGTTCTTTGGCTCGCTGAAGGATTGCGAGGCTTACTTTGAAAAAATTTTGAAGGACGAATTTTGATGCTACACAGGTTAGTCGTATGTCTTGTATTTTTTGTACTTTTGCTGGCGCAATGCGGCAGGCAGGAGCAGGCTCCCTACGCGCCGCCGGCGTCGCCGGACAGGCGGCGGCTGCAGGAGGTGAACCGGTACCTGAACGAAAAGGAGCAGGATATTCTGCAGGCGTACGTCAGCCGCCAGCAGCTGGACATGAGGCAGAGCGCGCTCGGCTACTTCTACCAGCTGGTGGAGGAGGGTAGGGGCGCAAAAATCGCCTTAGACGACGTGGCGCAGCTGTCGGGCAGCGTCTTTTTGCTTGACGGAACGCCCTGCTACACCTACAGCCGGCAGCATCCGCTGGAGGTGAAGGTGGGCAGCTTTTCCGGCATGACGGTGCTAAACACCGCCCTGATGGGCGTGCGGCAGGGAAGCCACCTGCGCCTTGTGGCGCCGGCTTACTTGGGTTTTGGGCTTTTGGGCGATGGAGATAAAATACCGCCCCGTAGCTCGCTGGTTTGCGATTTTTGGGTGGACGTGGTGGTGAAAAAACGGTAGCGAGAAATAGGGGCAGCTGATTGTTTTTTTTAACTATTTCATTGTATGAAGTGGCAATTGTTTGCCGGAGTAGGGCTAACCGCATGGTGTTTACACCTTGCGCTTGGCGCAAAGGCGCAGGCTTACACCCCGCTGAGCGCCGATGTAAAGTATCGCATTTATGCGCTGGGCTCGGGGAGCGCAAAGGTTGAGCGGGGAAGCTACGTACGGCTTTCCGTGAGCGCGGCAACGCAGCGGGGCGTTAAGGTCGTGGAGCGCGCGTGCTGGCTGCCGATAGGCGACGAACCCAGCAAAAATTCGCTCGAGGCAAGCCTCATGGCCTTTTCGCGAGGCGACAGCGTGGGCTTTATAATGCCCGCAAAGGTGCTTTTCTCGAGCTTAGTCAGCCACCCCAGAGCAAAAGGCGTGGCCAACAGCGAGCCGCTGCACGTGAACGTACGCCTGCTGCGCGTGGTGGGCGCCGATATTGTGCTGGACGACGGCTACGAAAAGTTCTGCGCAGACTACCTCAGCTACGAAAAGCGCTTGACCAAGCTTTACCTGCAGCAGCATCCCGACCTCAAAAAGGTGGGCGACATTTGGAAAAAGCGCAAAAAGCAAGGCAACGGCAGGAAACCGGAAAAATTTGGCGACGTGATGCACATTGCGTACGAGGGCTCGTTTCTTAACGGCGACAAATTCGACTCCGGCGGAAAGGACGGGCAGCCGTTCCGCTACGTGCGGGGGCAGCAGTGGCAGCTGGTGGCGGGGCTGGTGACGGCGCTTGCCTCCATGAGCGAGGGCGAAACCGCAACCTTTGTGGTGCCCTCAGCGCTGGCTTTCGGGGCAAAGGGGCTGGCGGACATTGTGCCGCCCTTCACGCCGGTGGTATACGAAATAGAAGTGCAGAAAGTAGTAACAAGCAAATGAGTAAACGTAAGTTGGCAAGGTTTGGCCTGTATGGCTTTTGTGGCGCCCTTTTGGCGCTTACCCTTGCGCCGTCGTGCAAGGAAGACGATACGGAGGAAAAGCAGCGCGAGAGCATTGAGCGCTACATTACCAACACGCTACGCGCCGAGGTTGACGAAAGAGACGGCGTGTACTACGTGCCGGTAAAACCTGAAAAACCTGATACGATTTCTGGAAGACGTACAGTGGAGGCGGGCGATTCGGTAACGCTGGAGTACGAGGCAATGACGCTCAGCGGCGTACTCTTTGCTACGAGCGACACAATAACAGCCCGAGAAAAAGGGCTGGAGCCCCTACCCGCAACGGATTTGGAGGTTGGTAGCGGTAAGCTGATAGCAGGCTTGGACAGAGGCTTGCTGCGCATGGCGCATGGCGAGCAAGCCATACTGCTGTTCCCGTTTACGCTGGGCTACGGCAAGGAATATGTAGGCTTAGTGCCCTCCACCTCCGCTTTAGTATTCAACGTGCTTGTAAAAGAAGTAAACAAACAATAATTCTTAATTCTTAATTCCTAATTCTTAATTAAAAAAAGATATGGTTTACCTGAAAAAATATTTTGCGCCGGCAGCGATGGCTGCGCTTGCATTACTCGCGCCGCGCTGCGCGGAAGACCCGTCCGACTCGTGGCAAGATACCGAGCTGCAGCTGATAAAATCCACCATTAGGGTGCACTATCCCAATGCTGAGTCGATAGAGCCGGATAGCAGCTTGTGGATTATCCGCCATGCAAAAGCTTCGGGAGATGGCGCAAAATCGCCGCAGGACGACGGCTACGTGGAGTTTGAGTACCACGGAGAGCTGCTTCCCATTTCTCAGCGCGTTGTTTACCAAACTACCGATTCGCTGGAGGCGCGCCGGCTGGGCACCTTTACAAGCGACAAGCACTACGCCCCCATATTTACCTTATACAGCAAAGACTACACGCAGGCGGCCTTATATAAGGCGCTCGGGCAAATGCACGAGGGCGATACCCTCACCGTGCTGTCGGCTTCGTGGCACGCCTTTAGCTCGACGGGAGCGACGGGAGTGGCCGCAAACACGCCGGTTATTTTTACCGTTACCCTCAAAGAGGCGCTGGCCAACGCCGACTCTGCCGCCGCGCGCGAGCTGCGATGGGTGAATGACTACGTGAATACTTTCAATGGCAGAAACGCTAACGCGGCGCAATTTGTGCCGGCCACAGATACCGCGGGGACAGTACAGGCGGGTATTTACGTTCGCTACATCGACACCGTGCAGCGCAACGACACCACGCTATGCGCCAAAACGGGCGATGTGCTCAACCTAAAGTACTCCGGATACTACCTCCGCGACGGCTTTTTGCTGGATTCCAACAATGGGGAGGACGCCGGCAAGGCAGGCTGGAGCGTTGACACAACGACCTCCACCTCTACCTACTACCCCACGGCGTACTACGCGCACACCTTCTCAAAGGCGTTGCTATCGACCACGTCCATAAAATCCTTTGACATTGCGCTGCTCAACATTGCCGAGGGTAGCGTGGTAGAGGTGGTGTTCACCTCCGACTACGGCTACGGGGCTACCGGCACCACCACCAACGCCTCCCGCCCGATATACCCGTACACGCCGCTGCGCTTCAAAATTGCGTTTGTGGGCATACAGTAGGGGCGCTTTGAGGTGATGAGATAGCGAGGTTAGTCTAAAATCTCTATATATATCCTGCGAAATTAAATTTTTTTTATTCTCCTAAAAAATCTTTTCCCATCTTTGCCCAACAAACTTATATTGAAGCAATGATGCTACAAAAGAAAGTGAAAATTAGGGAAAATTCGTGTATGCCAAGCAAAAATGCTATATTTGCAGGCTTCTAATTTGAGCCACATTAAAGCATAATAATTTACGTCATGGAAACTCAAGGTAGTCATAACGAGGATTTTGAAAACAAAGACGCCGACATTCAGCTGCACGGAGCGGTTGATTTCTCGGACGAGGAAACGCAGCTGGCGGTTTCGTCGGATGAGCTGCAAATAGATGAGCACGAAAGCATTGACGACGATGCCGACGCCGATACTGCGGCGGAAGCGGCGGCGTACGCGAGCGCCTACGATAGCTTAGACCGTCCGGCGCTGCTGAATGCGCTGGAAAAGCTGCTGGTCGAAAAGCCGGAGCAAAACCTCAAAAGCGAGGCGGAGGCCATTAAGGTGGCGTTCTACAAAAAGTTTGCGCAGGAGCAGGAGCTCTTGCGCCGCGAATTTGCGGCGCAAAACGACGGCGCAGAAGACTTCGTTATGCCCGACGACGGGCTGGAGGCGCGCCTAAAAGACTTGTTTGCAAGGTACAAAAAAATGCGCGCCGAGCAGGCGGAAAAGCTGGAGCAGGAGCGCGAGGCAAACCTTACGCTGAAGCTGGCGGTTATTGAGGAGCTGAAGCGATTGCTGGAGCGGCAGGACGACTTTAACGTCATATTTAACGACTTTAAGCAGCTGCAGGCGCGCTGGCGGGCCATAGGCGCCGTGCCGCAGCCCAAGCAAAAGGAGGTGTGGGACGTGTATAACTACAACGTGGAGAAATTCTACGACGTGGTGAAAATCAACAAGGAGCTGCGCGAGCTTGACTTTAAGAAGAACTTTGAGCTGAAGCAGCTGCTGTGCGAAAAGTCCGAAGAGCTGCTCCTCAAGGACGACGTGGTAAAGGCTTTTCGGGAGCTGCAAAAGTACCACGAGCAGTGGCGCGACATTGGCCCCGTGGCGGCAGAGTTTCGGGAGCCGCTGTGGGAGCGATTTAGAAGCATCACCACGCAGATAAACAAAAAGCACGCGGACTACTTTGACAAGCTGAAGGTGGAGCAGCAAAACAACCTGTCGCTAAAGCAGGCGCTGTGCGAGCAGGCGGAGGAGCTGAACGCCACGCCCATCGCGCTGATGAAGGAGTGGAACGAAAAAACGCAGCTGCTGCTCGACCTGCAGAAGATGTGGAAGACCATTGGCGCGGCTCCGCGCAAGGAAAGCAACAAAATTTACCGTCGCTTCCGCGCGGCGTGCTCCACGTTTTTTGATAGCCGGCGCGCCTTTTTCTCCGAGCAAAAGCTCGAAATGCAGCATAACCTTGGGCAAAAGCTGGAGCTGTGCGCCCAAGCCGAGCTGCTCGCCGACAGCGACGAGTGGAAAAAAACCACCGACGAGCTGCTGAAAATACAGGCGCAGTGGAAAGCTATCGGGGCGGTGCCCCACAAGCAGTCCGATGCGGTGTGGAAGCGTTTTCGCGCGGCGTGCAACAAGTTTTTTGACCGCAAAAAGGAGCACTTTACCACCCAAGACGCCCGCTACGACGAAAATTTGAAGAAAAAGGAGGAGCTGATAAGCGAAATCACAGGCTTTTCCATCGCCGATAACCCCTCCAGCAACCTTGCGGCAATTAAGGACTTTCAGCAGCGCTGGAGCGAAATTGGCTTCGTCCCCATGAAGCAGAAGGAGCGCCTGCAGAAAAGCTACCGCGCCGCCATCGACGCGCTTTTTGAGGCGCTGCACGTTAACGCCGACGAGCGCCAGCTGATTGACTTTAAGGAGCGCATAGCCTCCTCCTCGGGCAAGCGCGGCGGGCAGCTCCCGCGCGAGCGCGAAAGGCTGGAGCAGCAGCTCCGGCGCTTGAAGAGCGACATTCAGCTTTGGGAGAATAACATTGGCTTTTTTGCGCGCTCTAAGAACGCCGAAAAGCTGGTTCAGGAGGTGAGGAACAACATTGAGAAGGCGCGCAATGAGCTCTCGGTGGTGATACAAAAGTTAGACCTGCTGGACGGCGTAAGAAATTAAACGGCGTGAGGAATTAAGGACACTAAAATTATAACACAAAATAACTAAATGGATAAAAACACGTTTTACGGCTTCCTTGCCATTGGGGCTATTCTCTTAGGCTTTAGCTACTACACATCAAAACAATCAGACAAATACGCGCAGGAGAAGCATCGCCTCGATTCCGTTGCATCGGTGAACTTTGCCGCCGAAAAAGCGCACGGCGGCAGCAGCGAGCCGGCGGCAGCTGCAACCGCTGCAGCTGCGGAGCCGCAAAACACGCTGTTTGCTGCTGAGGTGCTGGCGCAGGCCGCAAAGGATGAGGAGCGATACACCATAGAAAATGATGTGATTGCCGTAACGCTGACCAACCGCGGCGGGCGCGTGTACTCGGTGACGCTCAAAAATTACCACTCGTACAACAACCAGCCGCTAACGCTCTTTAAGGATGATAAGGATGACTTTGCGGTCACCTTTTACACCAACGACAGCCGCAACTTTACCACCTCCGACTTTTACTTTACGCCGCAAACCACCGAAACCTCCTACCGGCTGGCGGAGAACGAAGCCTCCTACACGTTTGTAATGCGCCTGCAGCTGGGCGAAGGGCAGCTGGTGGACTACGAGTACACGCTGCACAAAGGCTCCTACATGCTGGACTTCAACCTCAAGCTGGTAGGGCTGAGCAACGTTACCAACGCCGACCTGCTGTGGTCGTACAGCGCGTTTCAGCAGGAAAAAGCGTTTGAAAACGAAAACACCTACAGCACGGTGGCCTACAGCTACCCCAACGAGGCAAGCATTGAGGAGCTGGGCGCCGGAGACGGAAGCAAGGAGGAAAACGTGAAAACGCGCCTGCAGTGGATAGCGTTCAAGCAGCAGTTCTTTTCCTCCATTTTGGTGGCCAAAGGCGAAAACTTCTACGGCGCCTACATGAGCTACCTCACCTACAAGCCCGACAACCGCGAGCATTTGCTCAAGAAGTACGTGGCCAACATTCAGCTGCCGATAGCGGCGCAGCGCGACCAAACCCTGCCGATGGCGTTCTACTTTGGCCCCAACCACTACAGCACGCTCAAATCCTACGAAAGCAACTTCCACAAGCTGGTGCCGCTGGGCGGGTGGATTATCGGGTGGATTAACAGGCTGCTGGTGATACCCATTTTTGACCTGCTGGGCAAGTACATTGCCAGCTACGGCGTCATTATTCTCATCCTGACCGTCATCATCAAGCTGCTGCTGTTTCCGCTGACGTTCAAATCCTACATTTCTTCGGCCAAAATGCGCCTGCTTAAGCCGGATGTGGACAGGATTGCCAAGAAGTACCCCAAAAAGGAGGATGCGCTGAAAAAACAGCAGGAAACGATGGGGCTCTACAAAAAAGCCGGCGCAAGCCCCATGGGTGGATGCCTGCCCATTATCATTCAGTTCCCGATTTTGATTGCCATGTTCCGGTTTTTTCCGGCCTCCATTGAGCTGCGGCAGCAGTCTTTCCTTTGGGCTGACGACCTTTCGGGGTTCGACTCCATCCTCAGCCTGCCCTTCACCATCCCGTTCTACGGCGACCACATCAGCCTGTTTACGCTGCTCATGGCTGCCGCCCTCTTTGTGTCCTCGCGCATGAGCATGGCGCAAACGCCCGATACGGGCATGCCCGGGATGAAGTTTATGACGCTCTACCTCATGCCCGCCATGATGCTCTTTTGGTTTAACAGCTACGCCGCGGGCTTGAGCTACTACTACTTCCTCTCCAACCTGATTACCATTGGGCAAAACTTTGCCACGCGCCGCTTGGTCAACGAGGATAAGCTCCACGCGCGCATGCGGGAGAACAGCAAAAAGCCGGTGAAAAAATCGCGCTTTCAGTCCAAGCTCGAGGAGGTGGCGCGGAAGCAGCAGCAGCACCAAAAAAACAGAAAATAGCCCGCCATGCACCTCCCACAGCGCAATAGAAAGGTGGCTGCCTTTAGCGTAGCGCTGGCAGCGCTGATGCTGCTGCTCTTGGTGGCCGATGTGCTGGTTGGCTCGGAGCCCATACCGCTCTCCACGGCGTGGCGCGCGCTGCTTGGCGCAGAGCCGTCGCACTTTTCCCACATTATACTCAGCTACCGCCTCCCCAAGGCTGCGGTAGCGCTGCTCGTCGGCGTATCCCTGTCGGTGAGCGGCCTGCAGATGCAAACCATGTTTCGCAACCCCCTTGCCGACCCCTACATTCTGGGCGTGAGCGCGGGGGCGGGGCTGGGGGTCGCGCTGCTCGTTATGGGGCGCTCCATTTGGGGCGCAACGGCGGTTGGCGCGCTGCTGGCGAGCATGGGCTACGCCGTGGCGGCCTGCGCCGGCGCGGCGGTCGTTATGCTCATCATGCTGGCTATCTCCATGCGCGTACGCGACATTATGGCGGTGCTCATTCTGGGGGTGATGATTGGCAGCGCAACGGCGGCGCTGATTGGCGTGCTGCAGTACTTTAGCCGCGAGGCCGCGCTCAAGTCCTACGTGCTGTGGACAATGGGCGGCTTGGGCAACGTAACCTCCGCGCAGCTCGCCGTGCTGCTCGCCGTAACGCTTGTTGGCAGCGCGCTGGCGCTGCTCTCCGTCAAAACGCTCAACGCGCTGATGCTGGGCGAGCACTACGCCCGCAGCATTGGCTACAGCGTGGGCAAGCGCCGCCTGCTTATCATGCTCACCGCCACCATGCTCACCGGAACGGCAACGGCCTTCTGCGGCCCCATTGGATTTATCGGCGTGGCAACGCCGCACGTGGCGCGCATGCTCATCCGCGAAGCCGACCACCGCTACCTCCTGCCCGTCACCATGCTGCTGGGGGCGGTGGTGATGCTGCTGTGCGACATAATTTCGTCCCTCCCGGGCTACGAAACCTCCCTGCCCATCAACACCGTAACCGCGCTGCTGGGCATCCCGATAGTTATTCTGGTCATTATGCGTAACCAAAAAGTAGTGTGAGCATGGCAAGCCAAGCAAAACCGGCCATAGCGCTGAGCGACCTGCGCATAGGCTACGCCGCAAGGGGCGCGGCGCGGGAGGTTTTCCCCGCCTTTTCGGCGGCGGCGGACAGGACGGAGCTCGTGGCGCTGCTGGGGCGCAACGGGCTGGGAAAAAGCACCCTGCTGCGCACCGTTACGGGGCTGCAGCCTCCGCTGGACGGAGCCGTGTACATCCTCCAAAAAAACATCCGCGCCTACCCGCTGCGCACGCTGGCAACGCTGGTCAGCTACGTCTCCACCGACAACGTAAAGGTGGGCAACCTCAAGGTGTTTGACCTCGTTTCGCTTGGGCGATACCCCTACACGGGCTGGTTTGGCACGCTTTCGCAAAAAGACAGGGAGGTCATCATGCACGCCTTGGCGCTGGTAGGCATGGAGGCGTACGCGTGGCGCGACGCCGCCCGCCTGAGCGACGGCGAGCGCCAGCGGGTGATGATTGCCCGCGCGCTGGCGCAGGACACGCCCATCATGGTGCTCGACGAGCCAACGGCCTTTCTGGACTTGCCCAACCGCTACGAAGTGGTGCTGCTGCTGAAGCGGCTGGCGCAGGAGCAGCGCCGCGCCGTGCTCTTCTCCACGCACGACATGAGCATTGCCCTCCAGCTGGCCGACCGCGTTTGGGTAATGTGCGACGGCGAGTTCCATCAGGGCGACCCGCAAGCGCTCATGCGCAGCAACGTATTTGA
>JAITQP010000082.1 GCA_031288885.1 Prevotellaceae bacterium
AAGCTAAAACAAAATAACATGAAACAGGCACGATACTTATTTCCCACCGACTACATGGCCGATCCGGCTGTGCACGTGTTCAACGGCAGGCTGTACATCTACCCTTCGCACGACCGCGAGAGCGGCATCCCCGAAAATGACAACGGCGACCACTTCGACATGAACGACTACCACGTCCTCTCCATGGACGACGTGGAGGAGGGGTCGGTGACCGACCACGGGGTGGTGCTCAGGGTGGAGGATATTCACTGGGGAAGCCGCCAGCTGTGGGATTGCGACGTGGCGCACAAAAACGGAAAGTACTACATGTACTTCCCGCTAAAAGATAAGAGCGGCATTTTCTGCATTGGCGTAGCCATAGCCGACCGCCCCGAGGGGCCGTTTAAGCCCGAGCGCCTCCCCATCCCGGGCAGCTTCAGCATCGACCCCGCCGTGCTTGAGGAGGACGGGAAGTACTACATGTACTTTGGCGGCATCTGGGGCGGGCAGCTGCAGCGCTACCGCAACAACAGGTTGATACAAACGCCCTCTCTCCCCAGCAAAAACGAGCCGTCCCTCTGCCCAAAAGTCGCGCTGCTGAGCGACGACATGCTCGAATTTGCCGAAGAACCGCGCGATGTGCTTATCGTTGACGCGAACGGCACGCCGCTTACGCAGGGCGATACCAAGCGTCGCTTCTTTGAAGCCTCGTGGATGCACAAGTACAACGGGCGGTACTACTTCTCCTACTCCACCGGCGACACGCACCTGCTCTGCTACGCCGTTGGCAACAACCCCTACGGGCCGTTTACCTATCAGGGCGTAATCCTCACGCCGGTGGTGGGCTGGACTACCCACCACGCCATTGTAGAATTTAAGGGGAAATGGTATTTATTTCACCACGATTGTGTACCATCGCAGGGGAAAACGTGGCTCCGGAGCCTCAAGGTGGTGGAGCTGCAGTACAACGCAGACGGAGCGATAAAAAAGATTGAAGGAACCCAAAAATAAGCTAATATGATAATGTTACTACGAAAAATAGCCCTTTGCAGCGGCGCGCTGCTGGCGTGCGCTACGCTCGCTCGGGCGGAAGACGGCAGCCGCCTGTGGCTGCGCTTTGAAGAGGCCGCGCAGCGCGAAGCCGAAAGCAAGAAGTTTACCTCAAACCGCGAAAGCCCCACCGTTGCCGTTGCCCTGAGCGAGCTCCGGAGATGCTGGCGGGGAAAGCCCGTGGCGCTGACGCTCGACGAAAACCTCCGCAGCCTCAAGGACGGCTACCGCATAGCCGGCGATGCGCAAGCGGTAACCATCACCGCCGGTCAGGAGGCGGGGTTGCTGTACGGCGTTTACCACCTGCTCCGCCTGCAGGCAACGGGCGGCGAGGTAGCCAACCCCCGCGCGGAGGAAATCCCCTCCTACGACCGGCGCATCCTTAACCACTGGGATAACCTCGACGGCAGCATTGAGCGGGGCTACGCCGGACGCTCGCTCTGGAGGTGGGACGAGCTGCCCGCCGCGCTGTCGCCGCGCTACGAAGCCTACGCACGGGCAAACGCCTCCATCGGCGTCAACGGCACGGTGCTGAACAACGTCAACGCCAACCCCAAAATGCTAACCCGCGAATACCTGCTGAAGGTAAAGGCGCTGGCGGACGTGTTCCGCCCCTACGGGCTGACGGTTTACCTGTCGGTCAACTTTGCCGCGCCAAAGGCGATAGGCGGGCTGCCCACCGCCGACCCGCTCAACCGCGAGGTGGCGGGCTGGTGGAGCGCTAAGGCGAAGGAGATATACGGGCTAATCCCCGACTTTGGTGGCTTTCTGGTTAAGGCCAACTCCGAGGGGCAGTCCGGCCCACAAGACTACGGGCGCACCCACGCCGACGGCGCCAACATGCTCGCCGATGCGCTGAAGCCCCACGGAGGCATTGTGATGTGGCGAGCGTTTGTCTATAACCCCACAAAGGAAGACCGCGCAAAGCAGGCCTACCAAGAGTTTGTGCCGCTGGACGGGCAGTTCCGCGACAACGTTATCATCCAAATCAAAAACGGGCCGGTGGACTTCCAGCCGCGCGAGCCCTTCAGCCCCCTCTTTGGCGCGCTCCGGCGCACGCAGGAGATGGTGGAGCTGCAAATCACGCAGGAGTACTTGGGGCACTCCAAGCAGCTGGTGTACCTCGCGCCCCTGTTTGAGGAAGTTTTGCAGAGCGATACCTACTCCGACGGGCAGGGCTCCACCGTAGCAAAAATAACCAACGGCGCGCTACGTCCGGCTAAGGTAACCGCCATTGCGGGCGTCGCCAACACGGGCAGCGACGTAAGCTGGTGCGGGCATCACTTTGCGCAGGCCAACTGGTACGCCTTTGGGCGGCTGGCGTGGAACGTCAACCTGACCTCGGAGCAGCTTGCCGACGAGTGGATACGCATGACTTTCACCGCCAACCCGCGCTTTGTGGCGCCGGTGAAAGATTTGATGATGACTTCGCGCGAAACGTGCGTCAGCTACATGACGCCCTACGGCCTGCACCACATCTTCACCCACTCGTTCAACCACCACTACGGCCCCGGGCCTTGGGACAACATCCCGGGCGGGCGGCACGACTGGATGCCGTGGTACTACCACAACGCCGACAGCGCAGGCGTGGGCTTTGACCGCAGCGCAGCGGGGAGCAACGCCGTGGCGCAGTACTTCCCGCCGCTGAGGGAGATTTACGGCGACCCCGACCGCTGCCCCGAAAACCTGCTGCTGTGGTTTCACCACGTCCCGTGGACGCGCGCGCTGAAAAACGGCCTCAGCCTGTGGGACAACCTCTGCTACCGCTACAACGAGGGCGTGCAAAAGGTGCGCGAGTACGGCAAAACGTGGGACAGCATGGAGCCCTACGTGGACGCGCAGCGCTTTCGCGAGGTGCAGTCCAAGCTCAAGGTGCACGCCGCAGATGCGCTCATCTGGAAGGACGCCTGCCTGCTCTACTTCCAAACGTTCTCCGGGCTGCCCATCCCCGCCAACGTGGAGCCTCCGGTGCATACGCTGGACGAGCTGAAGCGCAGGGAGCTCATTCCGATAGAATAAAACCGGTAAAAACAGGTCATTTCTTTAGCAGCGGTTTGATTTGTGCAGCAAAAAAGCTACCTTTGCGGGAGGTAAAAAAGTTGTAACCACCAAGGATACTACTATGCACATAGCCAATCCCCTATACGATGTAGTCTTCAAATTTATGATGGAAGACGAAAAAGTGGCAAAAGCCTTCATCTCCGCCATCATCGGCGAGGAGGTGCTGGAGCTTGATTTTGCCGCGCAGGAGCACACGTTCAG
>JAITQP010000170.1 GCA_031288885.1 Prevotellaceae bacterium
ACAAAAGTAGCATTTTTACAGGATAAATACAAGTAGTTCGCCATGTAATGTCCAATAGAGTATTCTCAAAACAGCTCTTTCGGATTAATCTTCAAAAACTCACCATAAGGAATTCCGCCCATGCCAACCAGTAGCATTTTATCGGGATGAAATTTCTCGCTAAAAATTCCCATCCCTGCGTTACCTGCGCTGGCGCCGCTTTTTACTTCCAACCCTATCACCTTACCTCCCTTTTCGAGTATAAAGTCTACCTCATTGTTGCCCTCTCGCCAGTAGTGGAGGTTATACCTTTCGGAAATCGAATGGTTGAGTAAATGGGCGCCCACAGAAGACTCGGCTAAACGCCCCCACAGCTTTGGGTTCACCGTGGCAGCCGAGTAGGTTTCGTTGCCTTGCGACGTTATCAGCGCATTGTTATATACCTGAAACTTTGGGCTGGACGACCGCTGCCGGATTACGCTGCAGGCGTATTTTTCCAATCCACCTAACAGGCCACCGTCGGACAGCAGCTGAAGGTAGCTTGCCAAGGTAGTTGTGTTACCTGCATCCTGTAGCTGACCGATAACTTTGGTATACGACAAAATCTGCCCCGAATACAGGCAGCCAAGCTCAAACAACCGCTTCAGCAATGCGGGTTTGTCTACGCGGGTTAGCATCAGGATATCTTTGGAGATGCTGGTTTCTATGAGTGAATCTTTTATGTAGCTTTTCCAGCGCTCTTCATCGTTAGCTAATGACGCAGAACCCGGGTATCCTCCGAAGTAAACATACTGCTCAGCTGTCCAACCAAATGCAGCTTCCATTTCGGCAAACGACCAGTGCCCAAGGTAAAACGTCTCGAAACGTCCGGCCAGCGATTCTGTTAAACCTTTCTGAACAAGGAGGCGGGAGGAACCCAGCAAGACCACCTTGATATTTACCTGCTCACGGGCGTCCTTGTCCCACTGCTGCTTGACAACTTCGCTCCAGCCATCTATCTTTTGTATTTCATCAATCACGAGAAGATATTCCGGCGCACCGGAAGCTTTCATTTTCAGCCTGACCGCCTCCCAAGCTTGCATCAGCCATGCCGAGTTAGCTGCCGAGATGGCATCTGCTGACTCGTATACGTGCGGGATGGACAGCTGAGGCAACAGCTGGTTCACCATGGTGGTTTTACCCACTTGGCGAGGCCCAAGTATCACCTGAATAAACTTTCGAGGCTCCTCTACTCTTAGCTTAACCTGCTTTAAATAAGTGCGTTCGTACATCTTTCATAATTTTACTCAGTATTGTGAGCAAATTTACTCAAAATATTTGAATAGCCAAAACAGGCTGAATATTTTTCCGCGAAGCGCTCTCAACACGCCGGAAATTTTTCCGCTTGCTTTTCTTGTAAAAAACAGCTACTTTTACGGCGAAATTTTTTCAGGTACAGTAACAAAAGTAGAAAAACAAGTTTTTTTGCCATGCCAATAGCGTCCAATAACCCCTATACCGTGCGCCGGCTGCGCAGCTCGTATGCGTCCACCGTGGTGAGCATGTCGCTGGTGCTGCTGCTGCTGGGCATCGTGGGGGTGCTGCTGATTAACGCCAACCGGCTGTCGCGCTACGTTCGGGAGAACATAGGCTTTTCGGTAGTGCTGCAAGACAACGCCACCGAGGCCGATATTGCGTGGGTGCGCAAGCAGCTCGACGTGTCGCCCTACGTGCGCGAAACGAAGTTCATCTCCAAGGAGGACGCCGAGCGCGAGCTGCGCGAAATGCTGGGGGAGGATTTTGTTGCCTTTTTGGGCTACAACCCGCTGCCCGTGTCCATTGAGGCGAAGCTGCGCTACCGCTACGCCAACAACGATAGCCTGCAGGTTATCGAAAAAAAATTTCAGGAGTTTAAGCAGGTGAAGGAGGTGTCCTACCAAAAATCGCTCATCGGGCTGGTGAACGACAACATCAACCGGATAAGCGCCATGCTGCTGCTTTTCAGCGGGCTGCTATTCTTTGTTTCGTTTGCGCAAATCAACAATACCATACGGCTTTCCATCTATTCGCGCCGCTTCCTGATAAACACCATGAGGCTGGTGGGCGCTACGCGGGCGTTTATTGTCCGCCCGTTTATGCTCAAGAGCGCGCTGCACGGGGTTATTTCGGCAATGGTGGCCATGCTGCTGCTGTTCGTTTTGTTTTACTTTGTGCGCAACGAGGTGGGGCGCGAAATGGTGCAGATGGTCACGGTGGAGGTCACGGGGATTTTGTTTCTTTGCCTCCTCGCCGTTGGGGTGATGGTGGGCGTTATCTCTACCTACTTTGCCGTAAACCGGTTTCTGGATATGAAAACGGACGACCTGTACTATTAAGTTAAGAAAAATAACAACAGCAATTCATATAAATTTGTAATCATGTCAAAACAACCATCCAAAGCAGCGGCGGCAAAAGCGTCGTCGGTAGCCGCAAAATCCGACAAATCCGGCATGGGCCTTGCCCTTAGGCTGCAAAACTATAAGCTGATGCTGATAGGCTTTGCCATCATCGTGGTGGGCTTTGCGCTCATGAGCGGCGGCAAATCGCCCGACCCGAGCGTGTTTAACGCCGACGAGCTTTACAGCTTCCGCCGCATTACGCTTGCGCCCATCGTTGTTATCTTTGGCTTTGCCTTTGAGATTTACGCCATCATGAAGCGACCGAAAGCGAAGAGCTAAAAGCGGATAACGCAAAACCTGAAGCTTAAAATCTGAAACCTCATCCCCATGAGCATTTTACAAGCCATTATCATAGCTATTGTAGAAGGGCTGACGGAGTTTTTACCCGTTTCGTCCACCGGCCACATGATTCTTACGCAGCACCTGCTGGGCGTTGAGAGCACCCCGCTCGTTAAGGCGTTTACGGTCAACATTCAGCTGGGCGCTATTCTGTCGGTGGTCATTTTGTACTGGAGACGTTTTTTTCAGTCCCTCAACTTTTACGTTACGCTTTTCATCGCGTTTCTTCCCGCCGCCGTCATCGGCTTTCTCCTTGGCGACTATATTGATATGCTGCTGGAGAGCGTTCTGGTGGTGGCCATTATGCTGGTGCTGGGGGGAGTTGTAATGCTGTTTGTTGACCGCTGGTTTGGCAGCTGGGACGACAGCCGGCGCGTTGACAACCGCCGCGCGCTCAAGATAGGGCTGGCGCAGTGCGTGGCAATGATACCCGGCGTGTCGCGCTCGGCGGCGAGCATCGTAGGCGGCATGGCCACGGGCTTAAACCGGAAAACGGCTGCCGAGTTCTCCTTTTTTCTCGCCGTGCCCACCATGCTTGCCGCATCGGCCTACAAGCTGCTCAAGGACTACAAGGTGCTCTTTGCCGAAGAAAGCGTTAAGGAAAACCTTGTGCTGCTGGGCGTGGGCAACGTGGTGGCGTTTGCGGTAGGCATGCTGGCCATCCGGTTTTTCATAGGCTTCCTTACGCGCTACGGCTTTCGGGCGTTTGGGTGGTATCGCATTGCGGCGGGCGGCGCTATTTTGCTGCTGCTGGCCTGCGGAAAAAACCTGACCATTCTGTAGCCGCCGTCAGCCTGCGCAAAGTCGCCGCGCTATCCTCCCGCCTTTTTTGCCCTGTATCCGGCCTTTTCCAGCAAGCTTAACACCCTGTCGCGCTGGTCGCCCTGCACGAGGATTTCTCCATCCTTCACGGCGCCGCCTACGCCGCAGCTCGCCTTAAGCATTTTGCCCAGCTGCTCCAAATCGTCCTGCCTGCCAACAAACCCCGTCACCAGCGTCACCTGCTTTCCGCCGCGCTGCCTGCGGTCGAGCTGCACGCGCAGGTTTTGCTGCGGTGGCGGCAGGGTGGCAACCGCGTCGCCCTGCGGCGGCTCGTAGCGGAAGCTGGGGTTGGTGGAGTACACCACGCCTAAGCGGTTTTTCCAGTCGTTTGGGGTCATGGCCAGTTGAAGTTGTTAAGCGCTGAACAATCAGAGGAGGGAATTTTTAATCAGGTACTCCGCAATCTGTACGGCGTTGAGCGCAGCGCCCTTGCGGATTTGGTCGCCCACGAGCCAAAAGGTGATACCGTTGGGGTTAGCCAAATCCTTGCGGATGCGCCCCACGTAAACGTCGTCTTTGTTGGCCACAAACAGCGGCATGGGGTACGTGCTGCTTGCCGGATTGTCGGCGAGCGTTACGCCCGAGGCGGCGCTTATCGCGCTGCGCACGTCCTCCACCGCGAGCGGCTTGTCCGTTTCCACCCACACCGCCTCGCTGTGCGCGCGGATGACGGGTACGCGCACGCAGGTGGCGCTCACCGCCACGTTGCTGTGCATGATTTTGCGCGTTTCGTTGTGCATTTTCAGCTCCTCTTTGGTGTAGTCGCTATCGCCAAACACGTCTATTTGCGGGATGAGGTTGAACGCCAGCTGGTACTTGAACTTTTCAACGGTAGGCTTTTCGCCGCTCAGCGCCTGCCGCAGCTGCGCGTCGAGCTCGTCCATGGCGGCTGCGCCTGCGCCGCTCGCGCTCTGGTACGTCGCCACGTGCACGCGGCGGATGTGCGACAGGTTTTCGATGGCCTTGAGCGCCACCACCATGATGATGGTAGAGCAGTTGGGGTTGGCAATGATGCGGCGCGGGCGGTTTTTGCTGTCCTCCGCGTTGACCTCCGGCACCACCAGCGGCACGTCGCTATCCATGCGAAACGCGCTGGAGTTGTCTATCATCACGGCGCCATGCTTGGTGATGGTTTCGGCAAACTCTTTGGAAGTTCCGCCGCCGGCCGAGGTAAAGGCTATGTCCACCCCTTTAAAATCGTCGTTGTGCCGAAGCTCCTTTACGGCAACCTCCTGCCCCCTGAATGTGTAGGTACGCCCCGCGCTGCGGCTTGAGCCAAAGAGCACAAACTCGTTTAACGGGAAATTGCGCTCGTCCAGCAGCCTCAAAAACTCCTGCCCCACCGCGCCGCTGGTACCAACAATTGCTACTTTCATATCTATTTTTTGAATTTTACATTAAAGAATTTCGGCAAAAGTAGCAATTTTTGTCGTGCAATCGCGTGTCCCAAAGAAAAATTTACGTAAAACGTGAGCCGATTATTTTTTTATGATTACCTTTGTGAGCCAAAAAAACACATTTCCCCCGTCAGGCGCAGGCATCTGCATTTTGAGGTAAGCCGACCATTATGTATATTTGTAAACATAATTCCTTAAAAACAACTATCGCCATGAATACAGCAACCACTCCCCCCAAATCGCGCGTACTCATATCCTTTGACTACGCGCTGAAGCGTCTTCTGCGCAACAAGGCCAACTACGCAGTGCTGGAGGGCTTTTTGAGCGAGCTGCTCATGCGCGACGTTAAGGTAAAAAGCATAGGGGAAAGCGAGGGGAACAAGCAACATCTGGAGGACAAGTACAATCGGGTGGACATTATGGTGGAGGAGGCCTCCGGCGAAGTTATGATCATAGAGCTGCAGTTTGTGCGGGAGGTTGACTACTTCCACCGGATGCTTTACGGAACGAGCAAAGTCGTCACGGAGCGCATGCACACGGGGAACAAGTACATGAGCATTCCGAAAGTTTACTCCATCAACATAGTTTACTTCGACCTTGGGCAGGGGAAAGATTACGTTTACCACGGAAAGACGCACTTTGTAGGGTTGCACCGTCAGGATCAGCTGCAGCTGTCCGCCACCCAGCGTCGCACGTTCGACAGGGAAGAGGCAGGGGACATTTACCCTGAGTACTACATTCTAAAAATAAACGCGTTCAATGACGTTGCGGAGGATACGCTCGACGAGTGGATTTATTTTTTGAAGAACAACGCCATCAAGGATGAATTTAAGGCGAAGGGTTTGGACAAGGCCCGTGAGACGCTGGCGCGCGAGAATCTGACAGTTGAAGAGCAGCGAGAGTATGACTACCTTCAGCGGGTACGCAGCGAAAACCAGAGCGCGTTTGCCTCGGCAAAAGATGAGGGAATTATGGAGGGCGAGTTGAATGCTCGCAAAAAGTTTGAACCGATTATCGTCGAACAGGAACAGGCGCTTGCCCGCGAGCGCGCCGAAAAGGAAGCCTTATTAGCCAAACTTGCAGCGTTAGAGAGCAAGGGAGGTTGATATATAACATTTCCAGAAAAATTTGCAAAACGTATTTCAGGGCAGGTTGAAGCGCGTGTAGGGCTGATGGCTACTTGCTCATTGCATCCAGCACTACCGCCGCCGCCTTTTCGGAGGGCATCATGTCGCCGGATGGTTTGAGCTGCGAAAAGTACTGCTGCGCCTGCGCAACCTGTTCTTGCGCGCGGTTGGGGTGCAGCATCAGCTCCAGCGATTTTTGGTAAATTAGGTCTTCGCGGCAGCTTGCCAGCGTAAATTCGGGAATAATAATCCTATTCGCGAGAATGTTGATGAGGTTAGCGTACCTTGAGGTGACCAGCTTATCGGCAATCCAGTTGGTTATGGGGTCAAAGGTGTAGGCAATGAGGTGAGGCGTGCCGCACGCCGTGAGCTCAAGCGTCACCGTACCCGATGCGGCTATGGCGAAGTTGCTTGCGCGAAAAGCGTTGTAGCGTTCCATCTGCCCCACAATCACGCGGTGCGGCGTTTGCATATTGGCAAAGGCGCAACGTACCGCATCCGCAATGGCTGCAACCGACGGAATGATGACGAACAAATCGGGGAATTGCTCCGACAAACGCGACGCTACCTTCTTAAAAATCGGCACAAGCGTTTTCACCTCATGGCCTCTACTTCCGGGCAGCACGCACAGCAGCCGTGCACCTTGCGGCACGCCGTGGCGATGCCTGAACTCGGCAAGGTCGTCGCGGAGGTTTGCCGTATTTTCCACCACCGGATGCCCCACAAAATCGCAGCGCAGCCCGTACTTTTCAAAGTAGGGCGGCTCGTAGGGCAGCAGGGTCATCAGCCTGTCCAGCAGCTTGGCGGCGGTGCGGGCGCGACCTTTTTTCCACGCCCACACCTGCGGTGCTACGTAGTTGATCTTTGGAATGATGATTTTTTTCCGCCGCAGCCTGCTCAGCAAAACGCTAACAAATCCCCAGCTATCCACCGTAACAATCACGTCGGGTTGCCGCCGCTCAATGTCGGCAACCACCTGACGCAGGCGCTTCAAGATGAGTGGCAACTTGGGGAGCACCTCCCCAAACCCCATTACCGAAATTTCTGCAATGTTAAACAAGCTTTCAAACCCCTGCTCCGCCATCGTTTCGCCGCCCAAGCCCGCAAAGCAAACGTCGGGACGTTGCCGCCGCAGCGACCGCATCAGGCGCGACGCCAGAATATCGCCCGAAGGCTCGCCCGTAACTATGTACACCAGCTTGGACATGGGGAAGTATTGGAAAACAACGCGTTACGACTTAACCCGCTCGGAGTAAGTCCGCTCGCGCGTATCCACCTTAATTTTTTCGCCTGTGTTTACAAAGGTAGGTATCATGATTTCCGCGCCCGTTTCGAGCGTTGCGCGCTTCATCACGGTTGACGAGGCGGTATCGCCGCGCACGCCCGGCTCGGCGTAGGTCACCTCCAGCTCCACAAAGGGCGGCAGCTCGCACGTCAGCACGCGGTCGCCGTCGTCGGTATGGATCATCATTTCCACGCCCTGCCCTTCCTTGAGCAGGTCGGGGTTATCCACCAGCTCGGCGGGGAGGTCTATTTGCTCAAACGTTTCGTTGTGCATGAAGTGAAAACCGCCATCGTCCTTGTACAGGAACTGGTAGGGTCGCCGCTCCACGCGGATGACCTCCACCTTTTCGCCGGCGGTGTAGGTATTTTCCAAAATTCGCCCCGTTTCGAGGTTGCGCAGCTTGGTTTTTACAAACGCGCCGCCCTTGCCGGGCTTAACGTGCTGAAACCAAACAATGGAGCAAGGCTTACCGTTGTACTCAATGCACAAGCCATTGCGAAAATCTGCTGTTGTTGCCATTACAATTTACGTATTTGTTGAGGCTGCGAAGATAGCAAAAAGTATGGGATTTTGAAGAAGAAAAGCCGGAAAAGTTCAGAAAAAACAAAAGCAAAGTTTTTTGATTGTGAAAAATTTCATACCTTTGGGCTTCTTTTACATGCGTCCGCTACAGGCAAAAAAAAAGCCCCCGTTAAAAGTCGAGGGCAAACTTAATGTTTTCACAACGGAATAATCCTTATTGTGATTTGCTTACGGGACAAAAGTAAGGGGAAATCTTGAAACCGCCAAAATTTTTCATCTAAATTATATTAAAACGTTAAGGTACAAATTATTATGAAAACAGTATTAGGGCTGGATCTTGGTACTAATAGTATCGGATGGGCGGTAGTGGAGAAAAACGAAAAGGGTTATTTTACCAAAATTAGTGGCGCAGGAAGCCGTATTATTCCCATGGCGCAGGACATTTTGGGAAATTTTGACGCCGGAAATTCAGTATCTCAAACCGCGGAAAGAACAGGACTTCGCGGGATGAGAAGATTGCGCGAACGGTATTTATTGCGGCGCGAACGTTTGCACCGCGTGCTGCACCTGTTGGGCTTCCTCCCCGAGCACTACGATCAGTGCATTGATTTTGAAACGCGCTTAGGCAAATTTATACAGGACGTCGAGCCAAAGTTGCCTTGGAGGCAAGCGGCAGATGGCAAGATGGAATTTTTATTCCAAAAATCGTTCAACGAAATGGTCGCAGATTTTAAAAAAAATCAGCCGCAGCTATTTTTCAAAAAACCCAACGGCGAAGAAGCCAAAATACCTTACGACTGGACTATTTACTATTTGCGCAAAAAAGCCTTGCAACAAAAAATAGAAAAAGAAGAGCTGGCATGGATACTTCTGAATTTTAACCAAAAGCGCGGATATTATCAGCTACGCGGGGAGGATGAAGAAGAAAATGCTAACAAGCTAATAGAATATCGGTCATTGAAAATTGTTGATGTTATAGCCGACGAAAAGCCTAACAGTAAAGGAGAAACGTGGTATTCCCTGCATTTGGAAACCGGATGGATTTATCGCCGTGCCAGTAAAACCGCGTTGTATGATTGGAAAAATACAGTTCGGGACTTCATTATTACTACCGAGTTGAACGATGATGGCACAGTAAAAACCGATAAGGACGGAAACGAAAAACGCTCATTTCGCGCTCCAAAGGAGGAGGATTGGACGTTATTGAAAAAGAAAACAGAGGCAGACATTGAGCAATCTCACAAAACTGTCGGAACGTACATTTATGACACGTTGTTGCAGAATCCAAGCCAAAAAATACGTGGTAAGTTGGTGCGCACTATTGAGCGTAAATTTTACAAGGAAGAACTTGTAGCAATTCTTAAAAAGCAAGTAGCATTACAGCCGGATTTGTTCGGTGAGGATTTATATAACGAATGTATCCGAGAGCTGTACAAAAGCAATGAAGCGTATCAATTCGTGTTGAGCAAACGAGATTTTGTTCATTTGTTTGTAAATGATATTATCTTTTATCAACGTCCTTTACGAAGTCAAAAATCGTTGATTAGCAACTGTAAGTTAGAATTTAGGAAATATACAGATAAGGAGGGTAATGAAATAATAGACTACCTGAAAGGTACACCGAAATCAAATCCGCTATATCAGGAATATCGCGTGTGGCAATGGCTATTCAACCTTAAAATCTATAAAAAAGACGATGGTACAGATGTTACGGCGCAGTTTCTGAGCAGCAAAGAAGATTGGGAAAATTTGTTTGAATTCCTGATGCAGAAAAAAGAAGTAAACCATAAGGATATTCTTCAATATTTCTTCACGTTGCAGGGGTTAAAAGGAAAAACTTTAAGCAGCGAAATCGCAAAGTACCGGTGGAATTACGTATTTGATGATTCGCAAGAAAAAGAAGATGATAAATCAAAAAAATATCCGTGTAACGAAACCAGCTGTGAAATCAGAAGAAGATTGGAAAAGGTAGAAAATACTCCTACCGATTTCTTGACGCCTGAAGTAGAGCAAAAGTTGTGGCATATTATCTACTCCGTAACCGATAGGGTTGAGTTTGAAAAGGCATTGAACTCTTTTGCCGAGAAGCACGGATTAGACGCCAAATCGTTCGTAGAAAACTTCAAAAAATTTCCGCCGTTTAAAAACGAATACGCCTCTTTTTCCGAAAAAGCCATAAGAAAGCTGCTGCCGTTGATGCGCTTAGGAAAATATTGGAGTTGGGAGGCCATAGACGCAACAACAAAAGACAGAATTGCCAAAATCATTAGCGGCGAATATGATGAAACAATCAAAGATAGGGTGCGCGAAAAGGCCATTCACTTAACAACCGAAAATGACTTTCAGGGGTTACAGCTGTGGCTTGCTCAGTACATCGTATATGACCGTCATTCCGAGGCCAGCGTGGCAGGCAAGTGGAGTTCGGTTGCCGATTTGGAAAATTATTTGGAAGATTTTAGGCAACACTCCCTGCGAAATCCGATAGTTGAGCAAGTAATTATGGAAACGCTTCGTGTTATCAGAGATATTTGGCAGCAATACGGAAAAGGGGCAAAAGATTTTTTCAACGAAATTCATGTCGAGCTGGGGCGTGAAATGAAACACAACACAGAAGACAGAAAAAGTTTAACAATACAGGCGCTGCAGCATGAAAATACCAATCTTCGCATAAAAGCGCTACTTGTGGAGCTGCAAGCAGATGGCAAGATAGAAAATGTTCGCCCCTATTCGCCGGTACAGCAGGAAATTCTAAAAATTTATGAGGATGGCGTAATCCGTTCGGGCATTGAAATACCTGATGATATTTTGAAAATCAGCAAAACGGCACAACCATCAACATCTGATTTGCAGCGCTATAAGTTGTGGCTGGAGCAAAAATACCGGTCGCCGTACACAGGAGCAATTATCCCATTAAGCAAGCTGTTTACTTCTGCATATGAAATAGAGCACATTATTCCACAAAGCCGCTATTTTGACGATAGCTTCAACAATAAAGTCATTTGCGAATCAGCCGTCAATAAATTAAAAGACAAGCAGTTAGGTCTTGAATTTATTAAAAATCATCATGGGGAAAAAGTTCAGGTAGGATCCGGAAAAACTGTTGAAATTTTTTCCGAAGAAGCCTACCAAAAGTTTGTAAAAGAATACTATCTCAAAAGTGGGACAAAAAGAAAAAATCTTTTACTGGAAGAAATTCCTGAAAAGATGATTACCCGACAAATGAACGATACTCGCTACATTAGCAGGTTCATTTCTTCGGTTTTGTCAAGTATTGTTCGGGCGGAAACGAAAGATGATGGGGTTAACTCCAAAAACGTTGTGCTCGTAAATGGAAAAATTACGGGAATTTTAAAGCAAGATTGGGGCTTGAACGATGTGTGGAATGATTTGATTTTGCCTCGGTTTGAACGAATGAATTACCTGACGAATAGCACAACTTTTACTGCTTGGAATGAGAAACATCAGAAGTATTTACCAACCGTTCCGTTGGAGCTGTCAAAGGGATTTCAAAGGAAAAGAATTGACCACCGTCACCACACCGCAGATGCAATAATAATTGCCTGTGCCACAATAGACCATGTGAATTATCTCAACAATGAGAATGCGCATAAAAAGGAGGCCAATGAAAAAGGCGGGTTCAGGAATGATTTGAGAGAGAAACTCTGCACCAAAACTAAAACAGATAATAAGGGCAACTATAAGTGGCAATTTAATAAGCCATGGGATACCTTTACGCAAGATGTGCGGGCTGCGCTGGAAAATATCATTGTCAGCTTCAAGCAAAATCTGCGCGTAATCAACAAAACCACCAATAAATACCAAATCTATGAAAACGGGAAAAAAATCCTAAAACCACAGGAAAAAGGCGATAGCTGGGCAATACGCAAGCAGTTGCACAAGGATACTGTATTTGCTAAAGTTTCCCTTCGGAAGACGAAAAAAGTAAGGCTCAATGTTGCATTGAAAGATTGGAAAAATATTGTGAACAAGGAGCTGAAAAATGAGATTAAACGCCTCATCGCGGCCTACGGATTGTTTGACGCCGAAAAAATCAATAGATACTTTAAGGATAAAAAATATTTGTATCAAAAAGTGGACATATCTAAGGTAGATGTTTACTATTTTGAAGATGATAATGCCGCATCCCGTAAACCGTTAGATACTTCGTTTAATGCCAAAGCAATTGAGTCAATCACAGATATTGGGATACAAAAAATATTGTTGAATCATTTGGCAAAGAAAGAAAATAATCCAGATTTAGCGTTTTCCCCGGAAGGAATAGAGGAAATGAACCAAAAAATCGTGGAGCTAAATGAGGGAAAACCGCATCAACCTATCTATAAAGTGCGCGTATATGAGCCGATAGGCAGTAAATTTCCGGTAGGATACGTTGGGAATAAAAAAACGAAGTACGTTGAAGCCGCTAAAGGAACAAACCTCTTTTTTGCAATTTATGCAGACGAAACAGGTAACCGGACGTATGAAACGATTCCTTTGAACATCATTATAGACAACCTGAAAAATGGGTTGCCGCCGGTTAAGGAGCGGAATCAGGACGGACATTCCTTGTTGTTCTATTTATCGCCCAATGATTTGGTATATGTACCTACAAAAGATGAGGTGGAAAACCAAACGCCTGTAAATATTAAGAATATCCGCCCGAATAGAGTATATAAAATGGTATCATGTACCGGAAATCAATGCTTTTTTGTTCCAAATAACATCGCAAATCCAATTGTGCACACAGCGGAGTTAGGCGCAAACAATAAGGCCGAGAAGGCGTGGGATGGGGTAATGATTAAGCAAGCCTGCTTTAAGGTTATATGTGATAGATTGGGAAAAATAGAAAAGTGCCTATAAGTAATTATCTATTTAAAAGATGTTTTGTTGTATTTTATTGTGTTTTGATGAAATAGAAAATCATCAATTTAATAATAAGCAAATCACAACCAACACTACACATTTTCAATATCTAAAAAACTTATAGACACTTCTGGTTCCAACATTCCTAATGAGAGAATTTGGACCAGCAGAGAATACCCTGTATAATGATTGGATATTATCTGATCTACCCATGTGGTTAGGTGATGCAAAGGTAGTAATAATATTGAACGTGTAGTGTTGAAAAATAAGGTAATAATTACCAAATATGTTGTATGTAGTTGAATATAACCATATTATATATTATTGTGTACAACGTTTTTTAAGAATTGTGGATAGAATTTTCGTTAGTTTAATACAAAACCATGAGCTATGATCAAGCAAACCCTCTACTTTGGCTCGCCCGCGTACCTAAGTTTACGGAGTAAGCAGCTGGTGATACGCCTGCCGGAGGTGGAAAAAAACGAAACCGTGCCGGAGACGTTTAAGGAAGGAGCCGTCGCTACCCGCGCGGTAGAGGATATTGGGTTGGTGATTTTAGACCATCAGCAAATTACCGTTACGCAGGGGCTGCTGACGGCGCTGCTGGAGAATAACGTCGCCGTGATACACTGCAACAACACGCACCATCCGGTGGGGATGATGCTGAATTTGGATGGGCACACCTTGCAGGCGCAGCGGTTTAAGGCGCAAATAGAGGCGTCGGAGCCGCTGAAAAAGCAGCTGTGGCAGCAAACCGTGGTGGCGAAAATCGAAAACCAAATGGCGCTGCTGGCGTCGCTGGGGAAGGAGGTGAAGAAAATGGAGTTCCTCGCGCGCAGCGTAAAATCGGGCGACGCCGACAACTGCGAGGCGCGGGCAGCCGTGTACTACTGGGGCGCGCTGTTTTCGGACTATATTCCCAGCTTTGTGCGCGGGCGGGAGGAAATGCCGCCCAACAACCTGCTGAACTACGGATATACCATCCTGCGGGCGGCGGTGGCGCGCGCGCTGGTGGGGTCGGGGTTGCTGCCCACGCTGGGCATTTTTCATCGCAACCAGTACAACGCCTACTGCCTTGCCGACGACGTCATGGAGCCCTACCGACCGTTTGTGGACAAGGCGGTGCTCGCGTGCGTGCAAAAGGGCGAGGATGTTGCCGACCTGTCAAAAGACGTAAAATCGCAGCTGCTATCGGTGCTGTCGCAGGATACGCTGTTCGAAAAAGCCCGCAGCCCGCTAATGGTTGGGTTGACAAAAACAACGGCGTCCCTTTCGGACTGCTTTGAGGGAAAGCGGCGGAAAATTATTTACCCCATCTTACATGCTGCGGCTTAGCGAATATCGGGTAATGTGGATACTGGTGCTGTTTGATTTGCCTACCGAAACCAAAACCGACAAAAAGCGGTACGCCAAATTCCGAAAGGATTTGATAGAGGACGGATTTTCCATGTTCCAGTTTTCCATCTACCTGCGGCACTGCAGCAGCCGTGAAAACGCTGATGTGCACGTTAAGCGGGTAAAAAAGTCGCTTCCCGCCCACGGGCACGTGGGGATTTTGTGCATTACCGACAAGCAGCTTGGAATGATGGAGCTGTTCTGCAACCAAAAGGAGGAGCCGCTGCCGAATATTCCGCAGCAGCTGGAATTGTTTTAAGATTAATACATAACAACATAGATTTTATTTTGGAGTATAGCGATATTTTTATTCCCGTAGCCGAACACCTACAGCTGTCCGGCGCGGCCAAGTCGAGCGAGCGGTGGGGAAGCCGGATGAAGTATGGCGTCAAGGGTTTTGACTGGGAGTGGCTTGGAGATTTTAAGGTTGCGCTCGTGGGCTTGCGCAAGCACGGGGCGCCCAACAGCTTTGTTGCGCTGCGCGAGGAGCTCTACGCCTTGTTTGCCCACGGAAAGGCGCTGCCGGTTATTGACCTTGGCGATATTGAGGTGACGGCGCTGGGCGGCGGCGATGCGTCGGGCGAGCGGGTGACCTACGCCCTGCACAGGCTCATAACCGCGGGAATTTTCCCCGTTGTTTTTGGCGAGAGTATGACCGGCGCAAGCAGCGTGTACGATGCCGTAAAGGGTTGCCAAAAGAGCGTTACGGCAACGTTTATTCTCCCCGGCGCCAGCTTGGGCAACGCGCAGGAGCCGCTCTCCGGCGACAACCTGCTGGCGCACTTCATGCTGGACTACGGCCGCGAGCTGGAGTCGCTCAACGTGATAGCCTACCAGAACTACCTTACGTCGCCTGCCGATGTGCAGCGCCTTGGCGAGCAGTACTGCGAGCTGGTGCGCTTGGGCGCTGTTCGCGAGAGCATAGCGCGCGTCGAGCCGCTGCTGCGCGACGCCGACGTGCTCTGCGCGGGCGTTAACGCTGTGCGCCAGTGCGACGCTCCCGCAGCCGTTGACCCTTCGCCCAACGGCCTGTACGCCGAGGAGGTGTGCCAGCTGCTGCGCCTTGCCGCCTTCTCCGACAAGCTCAAAGCGTGCTACTTGGGGAACTTCAACTTGGCCAACGACAGCCAGCGCCAAACGGCAAAGCTGGTGGCGCAGCTCATTTGGCACCTTGCCGACGGCTTTGCCTACCGCGTAAGCGACAATCCCACGGATGCTAAAACGTGCCGCAAGCTGCAAATTGAGATGGGAGGGAAAGATCAGCAGCTGGTTTTTTACCAGAGCAAAATAACCGACCGCTGGTGGATGAGCGTTCCCGCTGACAAGCCGTCAAACGCGCACATAGTTCCATGCGAGCGAACCGACTACGAAAAAGCCCTGCGCTTGGAGATTCCTGACCGCTGGCTGTGGTTTTACAAAAAGTTTGCCCGCTGAGATTTGGCATGTTATAGTCTTCATACAGCGCAGCATACCTGTTAAATAGTTTTAAATCACTATGGGAAGTTTTATATTCCTCAAAAAACGAATTATCAACAATTGGCGTTCGTAAAACTTTGCGTACTTTTGTTTCGCTTTTATTTTAAGAGAAAGCAAGTTTGCTTTGCGAACAAACAAAAGGAGATACGGCAATAGGAAGAGTATGAAAGAGTTGAAAGTTCGCCAAGCAAAAATAACGTAGCTGACATGCGGGTTACATACGGCCTTTAACAACAAGCGATATTTGCATGAAGAAAACAACCTGCATAGCCGTTCTTTTAATAGTAGGGATTACGGGATTGCGCGCGCAGCATGATTCGCAGATAACCCAATACATGTTTAACCACGTGCTGTTCAATCCGGCGTGCGCAGGCGGCGGCAACATGCTTGACGCTACGTTCGTGCAGCGCTCCCAGTACATGGGTTTTGAAGGCGCGCCAACGGTGTGGCAGCTGGGAGTAAGCACCCCGTTCATGCTGTTTGACGCCAACCATGGGGCAACGGTTGCCATAACGGAAGATAAGATAGGCAACTTTGACAATATGAGCTTTAGCATCGGCTACGCCTACCGGCATAAGCTCAGCAGCGATGCTACGCTAAGCGTAGGAATTTCAGGCGGCGGCGTATCCTACAAGCTGGTTTCATCATCCGAATGGAGCAGCTACAGCGACGACCCCGCCGTGCCGCAGCGGGAGGAATCATCCTCCACAGGCTTTGACTTGGGGCTGGGGGCGTACTACGATGAGCGCGATTTTTACGTAAGCTTTGCGTGCCGGCACCTGAACGAGCCGCGCGTACTTACGGTTAACAGCGGCGATAAAACGTTCACGGTAAAGCGGACGTTTTACCTGAGCGGCGGCTACCGGTGGCAAACCTCAAACGAAAACATAGAGGTTGACCCCTCAGCCATGCTGATGTTTACGTCGCTCGCAAGGCCTCAGCTTGAGCTTGGAGCCAACATATTTTACTTGAAACGCTACTGGGGAGGGCTATCGTACCGCATTGGCGATGCGCTGGGAGGCATGGCGGGCATTACGGTTAGCGAGGCGTTCAAGATGGGAGTAGCGTATGAATATCCGTTATCAAAACTGATAGGAACCAATAGCGGCAGCTTCGAAATGTTTGTATCATACGCTTTTGAATTGAAGTTAGCCAAAAAAGAGAAAAAATACAAAAGTATTAGGTTTTTATAATTGTAATATATCTATGTGGATTACGAAAAAAAGGATTAGATTAAGTCTCGAAATTCTCATCCTGCTGATGGCAGGGTGCTCCGCGGAAATTGGAGGAGAATTGGTAGGAGTACAAGGTCGCGTTGCACAAAGCGAAGAGGTGCCGCCGTATGGGATGGTGCTCATTCCGCAGGGGACTTTTAACATGGGCATGAATGATGAAGATTTTGTCTTTGCCATGAACGCCCCAATAAATTCTGTTTCGTTGAGCGCCTTTTGGATTGACCAAACCGAAATTACCAATAACGAATACCGCCAGTTTGTGGCTTACGTTCTTGACTCCATTTCGCGCCGGCTGCTGGGCGATCAGTTTGAAGAATTTTTGATTACGGAAAACGCATTGGGCGAGCCCATTGACCCCCCTCTTGTCAACTGGGAGCCAAAGTATAGCAAGGACAATCCGGAGTATGCAAGCCTTCTCAACACGCTGTACTCTCCCGCCGTGTTGGGTCTGGGAGGAGGATTGAACGTGAGAAAGCTGGTGTACGAGTATGCGCGGATTGATAACGAAAAAGTATTAGGTAGAAAACATCCGCGGGATACGGTAGAGCTCATTATCAACGAATACGGAGATGTAGATCCCGCATCGTACATCGTAAGAGAAAAGACGGCAATTTACCCCGACACGCTGGTATGGCTGCGCGATTTTGCCTACGCTTACAATGACCCCCTGATGCTTCGCTACTTTGACAACCCCTCTTTTGATGATTACCCTGTAGTAGGAGTAACGTGGAAGCAAGCCGCCGCCTTTTGCCATTGGCGCACCAAGTTAATGGAGGACTACTGCCGGAAAAACAGGCGACCCACTCCCCAAGAATACAGATTGCCAACCGAAGCGGAGTGGGAGTACGCCGCGCGAGGCGGACTTGAGGGAGGAAAATACCCGTGGGGTGGGCTATACACGTTTGATAAAACTGGTTGCTACCGGGCCAACTTCCTTCCGCAGCGCTCCAGACATGGCATTGACGGCGGAACAACCACGCTGCCGGTGGGCAGCTACCAACCTAACGACTTTGGGCTGTTTGATATGGCCGGAAACGTGGCCGAATGGACGGCCAACACTTATGATGAGCAATCGTACAACTTTGTGAGCAGCATCAACCCGAGCTATCGCTACAACGCGCAAAGCGGAGACCCGAAAGCCATGAAGCGCAAAACGCTCAAAGGCGGCTCGTGGAAAGATATTGCCTACTTCTTGCAGTGCGGCGCTCGAACTTTTGAATACCAAGACACGGCAAAATCGTACATCGGGTTTAGGT
This sequence comes from Prevotellaceae bacterium, assembly GCA_031288885.1. Taxonomy (GTDB): domain Bacteria; phylum Bacteroidota; class Bacteroidia; order Bacteroidales; family UBA932; genus JAITMY01. The sequence goes on from JAITQP010000170.1 coordinate 18,114, forward strand.
GCGTCCGCTCGTACATCGGTAAGTAGCTTCCTTGAGCGTGCGACAAGGTTTTGTAGTGTGTTGTGACTTATAATCTAAATTCAGAAAATCAGAGATGGCTAATTTTACGGAAAGCAGAGGCTGGAAATTGTTTATGGGCAAGCTTTACGGCTTGGGAGCAGCGGTAGTTATTGTTGGAGCATTGTTTAAGCTTGAGCACTTTCCCGGAGCAAGTATTATGCTTATTGTGGGAATGAGCGTGGAGGCTTTTATCTTTATTTGCTCGGCCTTTGAGCCGCTTCCCCATCCAGAACCTCGCTGGGAGTTAGTTTACCCCGAGCTGGCAGGCGGTGAGGCTCATGCGGAAGCGCCAAGGGAAACCCGAAAAAAGAAAATAAGTATAGAAAACGTTGAGATTGCAACCGTAGCCACAGGATCAAACGGAACAAAATCGGGAACGGCAATAACCGGCGGCGGTAAAGTTGGTGACGCTGTCGCCCTTTCAGCCATCGGCAATATTGACTTAAGCAAAATAAACGTCGAGAAGATAACGTCGGGGTTGAACAAGCTGGGGGAAACAGCCGGAAAGCTTACCGGCCTATCGGACACCATGGTTGCGGCAAATACGCTCTCCGAAAAAATGCACCACGCTTCGCTTACCGTGGCCAACTTTTCGCAATCGTACGAAAACTCTGCAGTTTCCCTGTCGGAGTCAATGCACGCCTTGTCAGACAGCTACCATGGCTCGGCAGGGTTGGTAAGCACATCGGTTAAGCAGATGAGCGACGATGTAACCAAGGCAAGTAGGCAGGTGAACGACATAGTGGGCGGAGCAGCAGGTGATTTTGCTAAGGCCATGAGCGAATCGGGCAAACAAATAGTGGACGAGGCAGGCAAGACAAGCAAGCAAATGGTCTCCGCAATAGTTGGCGCAACGGAAGATGCTGTCAAGTTCATTACCAACTCCGGCAAGTCTGTAAACGACGACGTGAACAAGGCGGGTAAGCAAATGGCTGACGTGATAGGCAGCGCTACCGAAACATTTGCGGCTACATTTACGATTATTGACCGGCATTTAAAGGATAGCTTGAACAACATAAATCAGGGCAACAATACCTACAACAAGCAGGTGGAGGCGCTGAACAAAAATATGTCCGCCCTTAATACCGTATACGAGCTGCAGGCGCAGGAAACCGGCAAGTATCACAAAAACTCGTCCGTTATGGGGCAGCACCTCGAAAAATTGGTGGTAGAGCTAAACCGGTCGGTTGAGGAAAACAGAAACTTTAGCCGGGAAATTACGCAGCTCAATAAAAATATTATAGCGCTCAACGGAATTTATGGCAGCATGCTGTCGGCGGTAGAGCTGACAACCGGGAAAAAGTAGCTGTCCAAAGCCAAGAAAACAGAGTCAAACGGAAATTTTAGGAATTTAAAGCATGTCCGGAGGAGGCAAAGAAACACCAAGGCAAAAGATGATAGGCATGATGTATTTAGTGCTTACAGCAATGTTAGCGCTTAATGTGTCGGCAGAAGTATTGAATGCTTTTGGGCTTTTTGAGAGTGGGTTATCGCAAACGGCAAGGGTTTTCAGCGAGAAAAACGATGTGACCGAGCGCGTATTCCGTGTGGCCAACACGGAGAACAAGGAGCGCGTAGGCCCTTGGCTCGCCAAATCGCTTGATGTGCGCGAAAAATCGAAGCAGCTGATTGACTACATAGAATCGCTGAAGCGGGAGCTGGTGCTATTAGCCGACGGGCCCGAGGCGCCGGCAGTAGAAAACGGGAGAATTGTGGGGGAGCTTATTGTTAACCGTTCCAGCACCGAGCCGAGCAGCAACCTGATGGTGCGCCAGCAAAAAGGGCTGGAGCTGAAAAACAAGCTGGGAGAGCACAGCGCTCACCTGCTGTCGATGCTAAACCCCGATGCAACAGGGCTAATTGACAACATTAGCAAGATGCTCGAAACCAAAGGTATTAAATCAAAAGATGGAGGTAGCGAAAAGCCGTGGGAGATAGGAACATTTACCGACTTGCCCGTAATTGCCGCCGTGCCCCTGCTCACCAAAATGCAGGTGGACATTCTTACCTGCGAAGCCGACATGATGTCCTACTTCTTGGCGCAGACGGATGTAGGAACGGTAAAAATCGACAACTTTGACCCCGTAGTGCAGTCGGTATCGGACTACGTGATACGCGGGGGAAGATTTGAGGCGCAAATATTTTTGGCGGCGTCCGACAGAACGCTACAGCCGGATGTGCAGGTAAACGGGCAAAAGCTGCGCACGGTTGAAGGCAAAGCGCGCTACGAGACGTCGGCAAATAACATCGGAGAGCAAACGCTAAAAGGCTCCATTACGCTTAATGGAAAATCTTACCCGTTTACCTACCACTACACGGTGGCAGAGCCAAACGTGGTGGTATCGCCCTCAAAAATGAACGTGCTGTACCGCGGGGTGCTCAACCCCATTGACGTGTCGGCGGCAGGTATCCCCGATAACAAGGTGCAGATTAGCGTAAGCAACGGCGTCTTGAGCCGGGAGGACAAGCAGTACATGATAAACCCGGGCGACGGCGCAAACTGCGAGGTGAGCGTTGTAGCCGAAATAAACGGCGAAAAGCGCAGCATGGGCAAAAAAATATTCCGCGTAAAGAGCGTGCCCAAGCCGGTACCCGAAATGGACGGTATTCAGGGGAAAACGGCAACGCGGCAGCAGGTGCTATCGTCGCAAGGTATCCGCGCCATTATGCCGCAGGATTTCGATTTTGACCTGAAGTTTACAATAAAGTCCTTTATGATATTTGCCCCCGTTGACGGCTATGTGATGGAGGAAGCATCAAATAACCAAATGTTTACCGACAAGCAAAGGCAAATAATGAAAAGGCTGCAAAGCGGTCAGCGCTTGAGCATTACAGACATTAAGGCGGCAGGGCCTGACGGAAGAGTAGTTGACCTGCAAGATTTGAGCATAAAAATAAGATAGTTAGATTAGATATTAGAGGCAGCATTTTGCTGCCGCGCTTTAAAACAGAAATATTCATGAAAAAAATAATTTTTTTGACCGTAGCCGCAGTGACGCTACTTGTCGCAAATGTTACCAAAGCGCCTGCCCAAAATTCGGCTACCGCCGCAAATACAGCAGCAGCGCCTGCCCAAAATTCGGGTGGCGGCCCTAAAAAAAGTTTAGCGGCGGATGGATTATTCAAAAGGCAAGTCATTACCACGCGCGACCCAATGGTTTACCCCTACATTCGCGAAGAAGACATTATCTGGTCAAAGCGCATTTGGCGCACCGTAGACTTGCGGGAAAAGATGAACTTTTCGCTATACTACCCAACAAAAGAAATGGCGCTACGCCGCAGCTTAGTGCAAACGCTTGTGGACGCCATACGCAGCGGTGAAATCCGTGCGTTCGACCCCGCAGACGGCGACGAATTTACAATGCTGCTTTCGCCCGAGGATTTGAGCTCGCGCTTTGACGCGGTGGATAAGAAAGAGCGCAGGTCTAAAATGGATGGGTCGGGCGACACCACCATTATTATCCCCGGCGAGTACAACTGGGACGAAGTGCGCGAGCTGCTCATTAAGGAGGACTGGTTTTTTGACAAGCACTACTCTAAAATGATGGTGCGCATAGTGGGAATTTGCCCCATAAAGGTGTATAAAAAGCAGCTGAATACCGGCAACGAAGAGGACGAGGCAGACGGCGAAACGCAAAAAAAGCAGCTGTTTTGGGTAAACTACGACGAGGTGCGCAAAGTACTGGCGCGAATGCCCGCCTACATACCCAACAACGACGCTACCGTCGTGTCCTACGATGATATATTTAACAGGCGGCGCTTTACCTCATACATTACCAAGGAATCCAACCCCTACAACGATCGCCCCATCTCAGATTACATTTCAAATGGGTATGAATCGTTGATGGAATCGGAAAGGATAAAAAACGCCATCTTTACCTTTGAGCACGATTTGTGGGAATACTAAGCTATTCCCCACGTGCTTACTACATTTTCCACCTTCAATTTCCCTGTGCGGCGATGTTGGTAAAATCTTTCCACCCATTTGCGCTTTTGTAGGCTGACGTTGCGCTTTCCGGTACCAGCAGCGTGCAGAAGTCCGCGTTAACGCCGGCAAATACGCTGTCGCTAATGCGCTGCGGCGTAGCCCTCAGGTTAACAACCAAGCTCAGGCTGCGGCAATCCTCAAAAGCCCCGCTGCCTATACTTACCACCGAGCTGGGAATGCTCAGCCGCGTCAGGCCGCTGCAGGCGTAAAAAGCCCACTCACCTATGCTTGTCACCGAGCTGGGAATGCTCACCCGCCGTAGGCCGCTGCAACCCGAAAACGCCACGTTGCCGATGCTCGTTATTGAGTTAGGAATGTCAACCTGCGTCAAGCTGCGACACCCAAAAAACGTTCCGCTGCTAATACTCGTCACCGACTGGGGAATATTTACCTGCGCCAAGCTGCTGCAACCCGAAAACGCCCCATCGCCTATGCTCGTTACCGAGTTAGGAATATTCACGGAGGTTAAGTTTCTGCATGAGGCAAAAACCCAGTAGCCAATGCTTACGACCGAGCTGGGGATACTCACCGAAGTCAGGCCGCTGCAGTGGGCAAAGGCAAAATTACCGATGCTCGCCACCGAGCTGGGAATATTCACCGAAGTCAAGCCGCTACAGTGGGCAAACGCTGCAAAACCGATGCGCGTTACCCCCTCCTCTATGGTCAGCGTTTTGATGCTACTCCCATAGGGATACCACGGCGCGTCGCCCCCATCGTAGTAGTCCTCCATGGCGCCGCTACCGCTGATAGTCAGGGTGTAGCCGAGGGGAATTCCGGAGAGCGTCCACGAGCAGTAGCCCGTTGCGCCGGAGTCAACGGTTTGGGCGTACGCGGCGCCTGCAGCAAGTAGATGCCCGCCAAGCAGCAAGAAAAGAAGCGCTTTCATTTTCATAGCATGAATTCTGTTTAAATGGAATACGTATAGGGGTCTAAGAAAGAGCAATAAAAGGCCAAACGCCACGTGAAACTCCGGACGATAAGAATATTTAGCTGAAGTTCCGCATCGTTTTCTCCACAAAACCTTGTGAAGAGAGCATAAATGTAACATACTAATAATCAGATAGTTGTTAGGGGGGGGGGGGGTAAAACGTAAATTTACGCAAAAATAAGGCGCTATCGGTAGTAGAGCCGCGCACAGGGGTAGTAGTAAGAAGTATGTAAACGTTCATTTTGACATTTCAAGTTTTATACCAGCAAAGATAAATAGTTTTCCATAAAAAGCAAAAGGGAAAGATTAAAAGAATTCGAAATTACGCATTATATAACGCTACACCGCGGCGTAGGGTGGGGTGGTTTTATGCGCCGCTATTGCGAGCGGAGTTTGGCGTAGCCAACCCTGCGTGCAGCAAAGCTCAGTGGGAGCAGCTCCAAAATCTTCGTAAATTTCTTCACTATAGCCAATTTTGGTGGGGGCACATCAGAATGCAGCTCATCCATCCGTACCCGGCGCAACATTTTTTGTGCTCTTAAGGCAATGATATATTGAAAATTACTATCTTTTTGGACAAATTGTAAGTCGGACTTTCAAATTGTAAGTCGGACTTTCAAATTGTCCAATATATGAATAAAGAATTTATACACAGGGATATAGAGGGTGAAATTAGGCGCTTAAAGGCATATTTTCCCGTTATTGTGATAACAGTACCTCGTCAGTCGGGTAAAACCACATTGAGCAAAAACCTGTTCGGAAAGTACCATTGTATTGATATATAGATTTCTGTAGAAAATTAATTAACAGAAAAGAGGTGCGCTACGCTCCGGTTCCTCGCTTCGCTCGGAATGACGGTCGGTAGGGGGGGTGAAAAAGGGGACGCGAAGCGTGCGGCAACGGCTGTGTGCGAGGAGGTTCCTCCGCTCCGCGCGCTCGTTCCTCGCGCGCGTCGGTCGGAATGACGGCAGGGAATGGGCGCAGGTGGTATGCAAAAAGGGCGGGTTTGAAACCCGCCCTTACAATGTGACTTTTCATCTCACTTTTTCACAATCTTCATAGCATATCCCCCGCCCGACGCAATGTTTACGGCAATTTTTTTGTCGGCGGGAATGGGGATGCTTTCTTTGGCGTAGTCGCGCGCGGCGCGGTTGGCGTTTACGCCGTCGCGGAAGATTTCGGCGGTAAACGAGCCTTCGCCAAGGAAGGAGAGATCTACCTCTACGCTACGCGCGCTCCAGCCCGCCATGCCGCCCACGTACCACACGTCAGCCTTGCGGCGGGCAACGGCGATGTACTCCCCTACTGCCCCGCCAATGACTTTCGTTTCGTCCCACACGGTGGGGAC
>JAITQP010000211.1 GCA_031288885.1 Prevotellaceae bacterium
CTGACCTCAACCCGATAGAAAGGGTGTGGTGGCTGATGAGAAAACAGGTAACGCACAACCGGTGGGTGAAAAGCATGCAGGAAAGAGTAGAGGATTTTCTGGAGTGGTGCGCAGCTACGGACAAAGCGAGCATCCAAACCGTTTGCAATTTAATTGAAAAAATTTATTAGACTTAATATAAAAACTGATTCCAGCAGGAAAAATCCCGCATATCCTTATCGCCGCTGTATTTTTTGGTAATGTGGCAAAATTCGTAGTAGTCCAAAAAATCTACCAGCTGGGAAAAAACATACTTGGATTGATTCATAGCAGGTTGTATTAAACCTGTGAAGTTATCAATTCAAATCGGTGAAATCAAAAATGCTTAATAAATATATGATTTACAATAATTTCAAATGATTTTCTTATGAAACAACGCAACACTAGTGATTAACCATTAATCATTAGCTTACGCTCCACTCAAAACCGTCTTTGGCATCTTTTACGGTAACGCCAAGGTTGGCCAGCTCGTTGCGGATTTTATCGGCGGTGGCAAAGTCTTTACCTGATTTTGCCTGCTGGCGCAGGTTGAGCAAGAGATTTATCAGCTCTGCCGAAAGGTCTTGCCGGTTGTCCGCCGCCTGCGAGTCGTCTTTAATGCCAAGTATATCGGCGGTAATCAAGGTAAAATCGGACTTTAGCGTTTCGATATCGGCGGCGGTGAGCGTTTCCGTTCCGGCTTTTACGGCGTTGATGTTTTTTATCCACTCCGAGATTGCCGCCAGCGCCATTGCCGTGTTCAGGTCGTCGTCGAGCGCGGCGCGGCAGGCGGCAAGCAGGCGCGACACGTCTAAGGAGGACTTGTCCGAGGGCTTGAGCTGCGGGAGGGTTTTTTGGGCGGCAAGCAGGCGCTGCAGGCCTTTTTCGGCGGCTTGCAGCGCCTCGTTGCTAAAGTCGAGCGTGCTGCGGTAGTGCGCCTGCAGGATGAAAAAGCGAATGGTCATGGGGCTGTAGGCCTGCGTCAGCAGCCGGTGAGCGCCGGTAAAGAGCTCCTCCAGCGTGATGAAGTTGCCCAGCGATTTTCCCATTTTTTGCGCGTTGATGGTAACCATGTTGTTGTGCACCCACATGCGCGCCGCGTCGTGCCCGCAGGCGGCAACGCTCTGGGCAATTTCGCACTCGTGGTGGGGAAACATCAAGTCCAACCCGCCGCCGTGGATGTCAAACGTTTCGCCAAGGTACTTTGTGCTCATGGCCGAGCACTCCAAGTGCCACCCGGGAAAGCCAACGCTCCAAGGCGACTCCCAGCGCATAATGTGCTCGGGGGAGGCTTTTTTCCACAGCGCAAAGTCAGCGGGATTTCGCTTTTCGTCCTGCCCGTCGAGGTCGCGCGTGTTTGCCATCAAATCGCTGAGCACCCTGCCCGAAAGCTTGCCGTAGGTATGCTTTTTGTTGTACGCCTCCACGTCAAAATACACCGAGCCGTTTACCTCGTAGGCAAATCCGCGCTTCAGGATTTCCGTCACCATGGCAATTTGCTCCAAGATGTGCCCGCTGGCGTGCGGCTCAATGCTTGGCGGGAGCACGTTCAGCCGCTGCATGGCGTTGTGGTAGCTGTTGGTGTAGCGCTGGGCTATCTCCATCGGCTCCAGCTGCTCCAGCCGCGCTTTTTTGGCAATTTTGTCCTCGCCCGCGTCTGCGTCGTTTTCGAGGTGCCCCACGTCGGTGATGTTGCGCACGTAGCGCACCTTGTAGCCTAAGTAGGCGAGGTAGCGAAACAGCAAATCGAACGTCACCGCCGGCCGCGCGTGCCCCAAGTGCGGGTCGCCGTACACCGTAGGCCCGCACACGTACATGCCTACGTGGGGCGGGTTAATCGGCTCAAAGGTTTCTTTTTTGCGCGAAAGCGTGTTGTACAGCTGAAAGGTTGAGCTCATGTCGTAAAATGTTTTTGTGATTTTAGTGCAAAATTAGATGAAAATCATGAGATTTCCAAGCCGTATCCATCCTCCACTAAGAGCCACTTCCAAACCGGAATAGCTTGAATGTCTACCCCGTTTTCCGAAAGGGTTGCCTCTTCGTCGTAGGTAACAATTTGGAGGCGTAGCGGAGGGTAGGCTTCCGCAAGCTTAAGCAGCGCCCTGACTTCCCGCCGTCGGGTGTTTTCGTCGGCTATGCTGTAGGCAACCTGCACGGCTCTCTGCGCTTGGGGGACAAAAAAATCCACCTCCACGTTTTTCTGGTAGTAGTAAACTTCGTCGCCGTATTTTCGGTACAAGCTGATGGCGACCATGTTCTCCAGCAGCTTTGCCTCGGGGTTGAACAAAAAGTTGTTCAACAGCCCGTTGTCAAAAAAATAGCGCTTCTTGAACGTTTCCTTTTCGCTCAGCTTACCTGAAAAGTTTGAAATACCGAACAGCAGGTAGGCGTCTGAAAGCAGCTGGAGGTAATCGACCAGCGTGTTGCGCGCGGCGGTTGCGCCGGCAGCGTCGAGCACATTTTTTATCCGCGCCAGCGATAGGGGCTGCATCACGCTCTCCGCCAGCTTGCGAACAAGCACCCTTACGGCATTTTCGTTGCGGATATTGTTGCGCATCACCACATCTCCCAGCAGCACCTTTTGGTATAGCGAGTTGAGCCAGCTGCGCTTGTCCTTCAGCGTAAAAGTTTCGGCAAAACCGCCATAGCGGAAGTAGTCGGCAAACAGCCGCACGAGCTGCGTGCGTGCGCTGCCGTACTGCCAATTCCGAGCGGGAGCCACGCCGTGAAACGCGAGGTATTCGCGAAACGAAAACGGAAACACCTCCTTGGCGATAAACCTCCCGCCAAGCGTGGTGTGCATTTCGCGGCTGAGCATTTTGGCGTTGCTGCCGGTAACAAATACCCTGTACTTGGCGTCGGCAAGGCGTCGGGCAAACTTTTCCCATCCGGCCACGTTTTGGATTTCATCCAAAAACACCAGCGGCTTGCCGTCGTAAAGCTCGCCGTAGCACTCCAAAAACAGATTGAGCTCGCCGGCTTGTATGGAGGCTATTCGCTCATCCTCAAAGTTGACGTACAGAACGTCGTGAATGGAGGCCTGCCCCGTTGCCACCAGCTGCTTAATGTGCTGATGCAGCAGGTAGGATTTTCCGGCGCGGCGAAGCCCCACAAATACGTAGCTGGCGGTAGCCTCCAGCGAAAGCGGGCGCTCCACCAGCTCTACCTTCAAAATATCCTGCTGGCGCTCTACGATAAGGTCTTTAATGACTTGCTTTTCCATATCCGTTGCATTTTGTAGCAACAAAGATATGAATTATTGCTCAATATACTGATAGAAAAATCCGAAAAATTGTTCAGTATACTGATTAATTTTTCGATTTTGTGGAACACGCCTCAAAATATGCGCTGTAAATCAACGCACTACTTCAGCCGCTCGAAGTACAGCAGCCGCTCCAGCGGCACGTCAACGGTTATCGTTTTGCCGCCCTTGTGGATTTTACCCGCATCGTCTTTCCACCGCCCCTTGGGGAGCTTTACCGTTCGGGTATTTTCATTGGTGGCGATGGGGGCAACCATGTACCTGTCGCCCAGCATAAATTGGTCTTTGCACTCGGCAAATCCTTCGCTCGGAAAGGAGTACTCCATGTGGCGCACGATTGGCTCGCCCGTTTTTGCCGCCTCGCGCGCGCAGGCTATGATGTACGCGCCGAACTTTTCGTGCAGCAGCGCCGCATTTTTGACAATTTCAAGGTTTTCTTTGCTCAAAATCCGCCACGGGGCAACGGAAAACTGCATCATTGGCATCAGCGCGTGTATTTGCGCCGAGCGCACGATGAGCGCCTGATCGAACTTCTTTTCATCAATATTCAGGAAGGAGGAGAATTGTCCGCCGCCAACCATGTCGGGGCAGGTGTAGGCGTAGCCCAGCAGTCCGGCGGCTACCATGTCGGGGATGAGCAGCCGGAGGGCGCCCCACGAGTAGTCCTTGTCGCCCAGCCGCTGCACGAGCGCCTCGCCGCCCATTTTCCAGCCGGCGCGGTACTCGTTAAACGGAAACTCCAGCCCTATTTTTGCCCACGCAAGCGTGTGGTCAACCGAAATAGCGTCCTCCCGATGGCTGGCTAAGTGGCTGCCGGCGTAAAAGTTGTTGTCGCCCGCGTCGAACTTAAACCCGTCAACGCCATAGGCCTGCTGCACCTTTTTCAGCTCCGCTACGAAGTAGGCGGCGGCCTCGGGGTTGGTCAGGTCGTAGCAGGCGCTCTGCCCGTTCCACCAGCTAATCATTGCGGGCTTGCCGCTTTTGTCCTTAATGAGGTAGCCTTTTGCGCTCAGCATCCGGTACTCGGGGCTGTCGGGCGAAACAAAGGGGCAAACCCAGAGCATCACCCTGAAGCCCATGCTGTGCAGCGCGTCCACCATAGCTTTGGGCGAGGGGAACCTGTCGGGCTTGAACTCAAAGTTGCCGTAGTATTTTTGCCAGTTGTCGTCAACCATCAGCACGCCGCTTGGGAAACCGTTATCCACAATGCCCTGAGCGTAGCGGAGAATGTCGGCTTGGTTTTGGTTGTACATCAGCTCAATCCACGTGTTGTACTGCGGCGTGGCGAAAAAGAGCGTATCGGGCAGCTGTCCGCTCGGCGGAAAATGCTTGCGGCACGCGGCGAGGTAGGCCTCCCGCAGCGTTGCCCCTGCGGCTTCAACGCCTACGCGCCCGTAATCGGAGCGTATCGTAATCCTCTTTTCCGCAACGCTAAACCGAAACGGGCGGTCGCTCCACACGTACCGCCCCTTGCTGGACAGCAGCAGCGGAACAGTTTGATTGCCGTTGTTCTGCCTCGCCAAGTCAAACTCCTTTAGCGGCTGCACGTAGGGCATTTGCGCGCCGTAGGCCACCACTCCGCCCCACCAGTACTCCTCGGGTAAAAATTCTACCTCTGACACGTGCTGCGCCGAAGCGCGGCTTAGGAAAAACAAGCTACCGATAAGTAGCACAACAAATTTTCTTGAATATTTCATAATGGTATATTTTTTTTGACGGCGTAAAGGTAGAAATTTTTTTTTAGTACGTAGCGCGCAATTTTTAGCGTGCAATGTTGGCACAAAAATAGGCATTCTGCAATTTAGCCTCGTAACAAAGATAGCTAATTAACAACTTGGGAATGTGGCAAGGGCGTTTTTCTTCGCGAAAAGTGACGAATTTCTGCATTTTTGGGGAATAAAATTTGTGCAAGTGAGTTTTGTATTGTACTTTTGCAAGAAAAGTTGAGCATTTAATACTACAAACTACAATGATACTCGAGCTAAAAATAAAAAATTTTCTATCCTTCAAGGAAGAGGTAACGTTCAGCTTTGAGGCAACAAAGGACAAGTCTTTTGAGGATTGCCAAGTGGTAGAGGTTGCGCCAAACACGCGCATCTTGCGGCTCGCGGTGGTGTATGGAGCCAACGCTTCAGGAAAAAGCAACTTGATAGACGCATTTGAATTTCTTTCTGATTTCTGGTTTTATATACCCGAAAGCAGAGACAAATCAACCAACACTGTTCCTTTTTTATTAGACAGGAAAACGCCTCATGAGCCCTCCGAATTTTCGTTGATTTTTTACATTGGGGGGACAAAATACCTGTATTCGCTTGCGCTGAATGCGAAAGCGGTTATTTCGGAGAAGCTGTTTGTGTACCCCGGGACGCAACCGGCGCTGATTTTTGACAGGAAACTAAACAAAGCAGGCATCTCCGAAGTAGCATTCAACCCCCAAAGAGTGAAGCTGAGCCAAGCGGCAAAAGATGAAATTACCATCAAATGCTTGGCAAATATGTCCGTACTGGCAGCGTACAACCAAGTTAACGTCGCAATTCCTGAAATGGAAAGCGTTATATGGTGGATAAAGTTAAAGTTTAATTTACCTGCGGTTAAGCCCGATAGCGGA
>JAITQP010000232.1 GCA_031288885.1 Prevotellaceae bacterium
GTCCCGTAGGGACGGAATGTGGGTGTTGTTGACCCCAACAACCTCATTTCCAACCTAATTCTTAAACAAAGCCACCTCAGTAGCATGTAAGAATGAATAATAAATAAACCCAACCTCATTACCTCATTTTAAATGGTGTTTAATGAGGTAATGAGGTTGGGGAGAGGGTAGGTGGTAACCTCTTGCTACTGAGGTTGTTTTGTTTAAGAATTAGGTTGGGAATGAGGTTGCGGGGCGGCGCGAGGCGTGCGTCGCTGGATTGGCTACGCCGAGCTTCGCTACGCTCCGGTTGCTACGCTCCGCTCGCAATGACGCAAAGCGTGCTGAAAGCAATGTATAAAACCATGCTGCATGTAGTACCTTATAAATCGTTATTTGAAAAAATCTATTGGTAATCGGCACAAAGATACAACTTTGCTTGCAAAATCAAAAATTATCAATACTTTTGCAAATAGCTTATTGGAGTTTGATGAGCTGTTCGGGGTATTCCGAGCAGCAGCAGTTGGTGACAACAAATAACGGTAGCGGATTTTCAATTTTCCAGGCAGTGCCTGGAAAATTGAGCTGGTCGCATTTGGTGGAGATTATAAATATTGAAAACGAATTGGAGCGCAATTTTTATATTGCTGAAGCTATTAATAATAGTTGGGGCTACAGGGAGTTAGAGAGGCAAAAAGAAAGGGGGCTATTTTACCAGCTGGCATTATCGAAAGACAACACCGAAATACTGCATCTTGCCAGCAAAGGCAATCAGCGTGAAAAGCCGCAAGATATTATTAAAAACACATATTTTCTCGACTTTTTAGATTTACCTAACTCCAAGCCGTCTGAAAAGACGTTGGAAGATGCCCTGATAGAACATTTGGAAGAATTTCTGCTTGAGCTCGGTAAAGGCTTTGCATTTGTGGGCAGACAATACCGATTGACCATTGATAACAACGACTACTATGCCGATTTGGTGTTTTATCACATTATTCTCAAATGTTATGTGATAATTGACCTGAAGTCGGGAAAAGTTCGCCACGAAGACATTGGACAAATGAATATGTACCTCGGATATTTTGCCATTGACAAAAATAATGAAAGCGACAACCCACCAATTGGAATAATTTTAGCAGCCGACAAAAACGACATTATGGTAGAGTATGCCACGTATGGAATGGATGCGAAACTTTTTGTCTCCAAATATCAACTTTACTTGCCGGACATTGAGGATTTACGAAATTTATTGTTCAACCAGCTGGGGCATAAATGAGGTCGTGATAGAACAACAGGACAAACACCTTCCCTACAGCTCTATCGCTCTTCCGCTGTAGAAGTCCAGAATTTTGGTGGCGAAAATGTAGCTGAACTTTGCCTGCGACTCCTCGGAGAGGCTGCGCATAAAGGTGGTTTTGGCTTCGGTGAGCTCGTACACGCTCGACTTGCCGGTCTGGTACTTGGATTCGGCGTAGCGAAACGCCTCGCGGGCGGCCTCGACCGATTTTTGCGCCGCGCGGTAGCTCTTCTGCGCCGACACTGCGCTGTGGTACGCCTGCTGAATTTCCTTGTAGAGCGTTTTCTTTACGTCCTCCAGCGCCAGCTGCCGGTTGTTGATGTTGATTTGCGCCGTGCGCACGCTGTTTTTCGTCGCAAAGCGGTTGAACACCGGTATGCGCAGCGACAGCCCCACGTACTCCTGCAGGTTTTCGGACAGCTGGGTGGAAAAACCTTCGGAGGGCGCGGCGGCGTTGTTGGCGTTAAAGTAGCGGTCGCTTAGCCCCATGCTGAGGCTGAGCTGGGGGTAGTAGCCCGCTTTGGCAACCTTGAGCGAGTACTTGCTCCCCTCGAGCTGCAGCTCGGCTTCGCGGATTTGCGGCTTTACCGAAAGGGCTTCGCCGTAAATTCTTTCGGACGACGGGATGGCCTCCTCCATTGCTATCGCCGCGCTGTCGAGCTTGCTGGGCGCCTCAACGTCAAAGCGGCTCAGGTCGGACAGCTCCAGCAGCTGCCCGAGGGTGAGCAGGCTCAAGCTCACGTCGTTGCCGGCGGAGGTTACGCGGGCTTCGTCGGAGGCGTGCTGCGATTTTATTTCGTAGAGCTGCGCCTGCGGAACGTTGCCGGCGTTCACCATCGTTTCGGTTTTCCGCACGTTTTCCGACGTAAAGCGTAGCGTTTCCTCGCTTATCTTGTAGATTTCCTTTTTCAGCAGCACGTCGAGAAAGGCGCGCGCCACCGCCACGGCGATATTCTCCTTTGCCCTGTTGAGCGACTGCTCCGCCGCCTTTACGGCGTACTGCCGCACCTTAATGTCGTTGGCTATCTGAAAGCCCGTGAACAGCGGCATGCTCGACGAAACGGAGAACGACGTGTTGGACGACATATTTAGCCTCGTGATGGCGCCCTTGGTATCCTCCACGCTGCCGAACGAAAACGACTGCTCTGTGCCGGCGCTAAGGTTGGGCAGCCGGCTGTACTTTGCCGTGCTCAGCTCTATCTCCCGCGCCTCGTAGCTGATGGCCTCCATTTTTATGCTCAGGTTGTTGGCAATGGCGTGCTCTATGCACCTCTCCAGCGTCCACGCCTGCGCGCGCACGGCTGCGGGGCAGCACAGAAGTAGCGCGGCGATGCACGCCCATGTTTTTTTTACCGGATTTACGCTTTTCATACGGTGCTATTTTTTAAAGGTTATGTCCATTTTTTCGCCTCCCCGCACCTTGTCCTCCTTGGTCAGCCCCGCTTTTACCTCCATGTTGATGCCGTCGGAGAGCCCTACCACCACAAAGCGCTTTTCAAACACCTGCGCGGGCTCTTCGGCTTTGAGCGTTTGCACAAACGCGCTGTCGTTGCTAAACTCGATGCAGCTTTCGGGGATGCTGAGCACGCTGTCGGCGCGGCTGAGCACAATTTCGGCGTTGGCGCTGTAGCCTGCGCGCACGTACACGTTCTTCGGGATTTTGGCGGCGGCTTTTATCTCGAACATGATGGCGCCGTTTTCCTCCACGCCTTTTGGCGAGATGTACTCAAGGTTGGCGTCGAACTTTACGTTTTCGAGCGCGCCTATCGTGAGCGTGATGTTCATGCCCTCGCGCACCTTGCCCACGTCGGTTTCGTCAACCTTTCCCCTGAAAATCATGTCGCCCATGTCGGCAACGGAGGCAATGGTGGTGCCCTCGTTGAACGTGTTGGACTGTATCACGGAGTTGCCCACCTTTACGGGGACGTCTAATATCATGCCGGTGATGGTGGATCGCACCTGCGTGGTGCTGTAGGAGTCCGATTTTTTGGAGATGCCGTCGCGGATGATGCTCAGCCTATCCCGCGCCTGCGAGAGCGACTCCTCTTGGCTGGTGAGGTCGGTGGCCGTTTTCTGGAACTCCTCCTTGGCAATCACGCCCTGCTCGTAGAGCTGCTTTTGGCGGTCGTACACCTGCTGCACGTACTCGAGGTTGATTTCCTGCTGCCGCACGTTGGACTCCGCGTCGCTCAGCTGCGACATTTCGGGGATTACCTTCACCTTGGCTATCACCTCGCCCGTTTTGATGGACTGACCGGCCTCCTTGTGGAGCTCCGAGATGATGCCGTTGATTTGCGGCTTGATGAGCACCTCGTCGCGCGGCTCCACCGTGCCCGTCGCAACGGTTTTGTTCTCAATGGTACGGGTGGTGGGCGTTACAATCTCGTACACAACTTCTTTGGGTCTCGATTTCCTCCACAAAAAAACAAAGGTAAACGCTACCATTAGGCCCAGCAGGGCAAAAACAGCTATTCGGATAAATTTTCGCATATGAATTGTGGGTTGCTGATTTTAAATATTGTTTGCTAAATATTGTTTATTTATAATTTTATGATGAATTTTTATCAAATCTTTGCGCCTGCTTCTTTCCATTTGTCCCGAACATTTTCCTCTCGGTCGAAGTAACTTACCTGAGCGTCCTTTCTGAAAATCTCGTCCGTTGGCAGGATGTTTATCTTCCCCGAATCGGGGTATTCACAGACGTCAAACCCGATAAAAGCGCGCACGTCCAAGTAGGTGCAGGGCTCGCTTGTGTGGTTGTACAGCTGGTGAGCGCCTGTTTCGCCCATTTCAAAAAATATCAAATCGCCGGCGCTCACCGTTTCCAGCCCTGCGGGCGTCCTCAGCGTTGCCGAGCCGGAGAGCATCAGGAACAGCTCCTCCGCATGCCGGTGAAAATGGTACGTAAAGGCGTACTGGCTCGGATTCAGCTGCCGCAGGTCAAAGTTCAGCTGCTTTGGGTTTACCCCTTTCCGCTCACGGGAAATATCGGTAAACAGCCGGAAAGGGTCTACTTTGTTCTTCTCCTCCTTAAATGCTTCCTCCTTAAATTCCCTCTGATTTGATTTGAGTATTGTGGCCATATCAATCGTTTAACAATGGATAAATCCTTAATTCGGCACGCAGCGCGTGCCAATGTGAAAACAGCGAGTAAAGCTATCTCCCGTTAGGAATGTCTCCTTACTCTTTGGTTCTACTGCCTGAAAGGCAGAATTTTCATAACCGCAGGTCAACGACCTGCGGAGAGGGAAACGGGCTCCTGCCCTCCTGCCTGAAAGGCAGGACATGGTAACTTAGCGTCGCGTCCTGCCTTTCAGGCAGGGCAAGCGGAGGGTCGTTGACTTCCCGCAGGTCGTTGACCTGCGGTTATGAAGATTAAGCCCTTTTAGGGCTTCCTAACGGAATGTGAAAGCAACCACGGCAAATTACCGAATTTGAGGTAGATTTTTCCGTTGTAACAAAGTCAAACCGTTTCCATATCTAACGCCTTGTTTACTCCTCCCGTATTGCATCAATTGCCTTTATTTTGAGCGCCCGCCACGTTGGGATAACGCCCGCCATCATGCCGCTGAGGAGCAGCACTACCGACGCCGTTATTGCCGCGCTGAAGTCAATGTGCGGGTTGACAAAAAACATGTCCGGATTTGGGTTTGCCGACAGGAGCGTGTCCACGGCGTCCAGCAGCCCCACGCCCGCCGTGAGCCCCAGGAGGCCTGCAAGGGAGGTGAGCAGCAGGCTTTCCGCCATAATCTGCATGACGATTTTTGAGGGCTTTGCGCCCAGCGCCCGCCGCACGCCAATTTCGCGCGTGCGCTCGCGCACCGTCACCAGCATGATGTTGCTCACGCCCACGATGCCCGCCATCAGCGTCCCAATGCCCACAAACCACACCAGCAGCCGGACGCCGGTAAACAGCGCGTTGAACATTTTGAACGTGCGCGCCACGTTGAAGCCGCCGGTTGCCTGCTCGTCGTCGGGGGCGATTTTGTTTTGCGCGCGCAGCACTGCCTTCACCTCCCGCTCCATCTGCTCAATGTCCACGCCGTCTTTGGCGGTTATGCCCAGAAAGTGCACCACGTCGCCTTGGTTGTAGGCCTGCTGAAAGGTGGTGAAGGGGAGGGAGACCTTTTCCGCCGAGCGTCCGCCGATTTGCACGCCCGACACGCCGTCGGTAACGCCCACAATCTGAAAGTAGATGCCCTTTACGCGTATCTGCTGCCCAATGGGGTTTTCGCCCTTTTTGAAGAACTCCTCGTACACGCGCGTCCCAATGACGCACACCTTGCGCCGCTGGAGCATGTCCACATCGTTGATGAACCGCCCAAAGCGGTAGCGCTGCTGCTCTATCTTGGCGTAGTCGGGGTGAACGCCGTGCACGTTGTACGCGCCGGCGCGGTCGTTGTACACCACGTTGCCCTCGGCGCTCCCGCCAAAGAGTATGGGCGAAAGGTACTTTACGCTCGGCACCGTTTGGCGGATTACCTCAATGTCGCTGTTGTGCATTTCCCAGATGCGCCCCTTGCGAAAACCCTTAAAGGGCTTTCCCGTTCGCTCGGTAAAGAAAAACGCGGTGTTGGTCGCAAAGCCCTCCACGTTTCGCAGCACGCCCGTTTCCAGCGCCGTTCCCGAGCCAAGCATGATGACCAGCATGAAGATCCCCCAAAACACGCCAAAGCCTGTGAGCAGGCTTCGCATCTTGTTGCGCGTAATGGTCACCCAGATTTCGTACCACAGATCTATGTCAAAAATATTCAATGCTCAAGCGAAAACAGTGCCGGTTTTCTACATCGCCGCGCTCCCCTCCCTCAGCTGGTGGCGACGACGGTAGTAAAAAACAGCGTTAACAAGATAGTCGAGTAAAAAGTGTAGCCCTATGCAAACGAGCACAAGGATGGGAATAAGAAAGTTGTCGGACAGCTGCTGTGCGAGCAGGTACGCGCCCCCCAGCAGGAGCAGGTACAGCAGCCCCATGATGAGCGCCACCTGCGAGTGGTCAAAGCCCATGCGCAGCAGCAGGTGGTGGATGTGCAGCTTGTCGGGCGTGAAGGGGGAGCGACCTTGGCTGAGGCGCAGCAAAAAGATGCGCCCCGTATCGAACAGCGGAATGATGGCAAAGGCCACGGCCATGCTCACCGGAGCGTTGAACTTGTAGGCGCTCACAAAGTCGGGGTTTCCGGAGATTTGGAGAAACTTGACGATGGCCACCGAGAAAACAAAGCCCAGCACCAGCGATCCGGTATCCCCCATGAATATGGAGGCGGGGTGCCAGTTGTAGCACAGGAACGCCACCACGCTCCCGATGAGCGCAATGAGCAGCAGCGCCATTGTCCAGCTGTAGTTTTGCCCGTCGCGCACCAGCATAAACCAGCCGGCCAAAATCGTGAACGCGATAACCCCAATCAGCCCCGCCAGCCCGTCGAGCCCGTCGATAAGGTTAAAGGCGTTGGTAATAACGATAATCACAAAAACGCTCAGCGCGTAGCTCGCCACCAGCGGCAGCTCGTAGATGCCCAAAAAACCGCAGAGCGAGGTAATGCGCGTACCCATGTAGCCCTCCCCCCACACCACCATGATGGCCGACAGCAGCTGCGTTGCCAGCTTGGTGCGCGGGCTTACCGGCAAAAAATCGTCGCGCACGCCTGTCATGAAGATAAAGATGAGGGCAGCGTAGAGGTAGCGGAAGTGGGCTAAATCGCTCAGCGGCACCCACACGCTAATGGAGAAAAGAAAGCCTATAAAAATAGCAATTCCCCCCATGGAGGGGATAAACCCTTTGTGTATTTTTCGGCGTCCGCCAATGTCCAGCAGGTGCTGCTTAGTGAGTACCCTAATGAGCATCGGCAGCAGTAAAAAGGTAATAACAAAGGACGATACAATGCAGTAAAAGATGAAAAGCATAAGTTTTTATTAATGTGCAAATATCCCCTTTTTATATTTAAAGATGTCTTATCAAAAAAGAATTTTTGCTAATAAACCAGAATAATGTTGCAAATCCGCAAATTACGCTTTGATTTGCCGTCAGCTATAAAAAAATACGCAGCAAAAGTACAATATTTTTTTTGTCAAAACCAAATAAATATTACCTCCAATGAAAATATTTTACCGCCTAAAAAAATTAGGCGAGTTTACTTTTTTGCGTATATTTGCAGCATGAATACAAAAACGCCAACAAAAATAAACCAGCTATTGCAGAAAGTCCCGCGCGGAGGGCTGCTACTATCTTCGTGGATGTACAAAACCGGTATATCCCGCGAGCTGCAACGTCACTACAGAACGTCGCAATGGCTCACGCCGATAGGCACAGGCGTAATGGTGCGCACCGGCGAAACGCCCTCCATATTCGGCGCGCTGGCAAGCCTGAATGGGCAGGATAACAAGCATTTTACAATCGGCGCCATGGCTGCCCTCGAAATGCACGGTTTTTCGCACTATTTGCCGATGGGAAAAAAGACGGTTGTTTTGTTTTCGCCCAAAGAAGAAAGGTTGCCCGCGTGGCTTGTCAAAAGGGATTGGGATGTTTTTTTAAGGCATTTTACAACCGAGTGTTTTAGCCCTGAGTTAGGGATAGAGACGGTTTTGCGCGAGGGTTTTAAGCTGACGGTTTCCTCTCCGGCGAGGGCATTTATGGAGTGCCTGCATTTGTCGCCAAAATACTATAATTTAGTTGATTTGTATTATGTTATGGAGATGCTTTCGCTGTTGCCGCCCCTCCAAGTGCAGGAGCTGCTGGAAGATTGCAAATCCATAAAAGTAAAGCGCTTATTCCTGTACATGGCGGAAAAAGCCGGACACGACTGGTGGAAAATGCTCGACCTTTCCAAAATATCGCTTGGAGCCGGAAAGCGTGCTGCCGTGAAAACAGGCGTGTATAGCAGTAAGTATCAAATAACAATCCCC
>JAITQP010000093.1 GCA_031288885.1 Prevotellaceae bacterium
CGCACTGCAAATATATAGGCATGCAGGGCGGTTATTATTTTGGCTAAACAGAAAGTAAACGGATGTTGCCCGAGCAATCCTTTACTTGGGTGGTAATCAAATTGTAGCTGAAATGTGCGGGGGGTGAAAAAGTAAACGGAAGGTAAATGAAAATCGGGAACGCTACAGGTTAACGTGCCCGATTTTCATTACAGCTTCTTCAAACTTGTCGCGGGGCACCAGCGAGTTGCTGCGGTACTTGGAGCGGTAGTTGTAGATGGTGTGGATGGAGTAGCGCAAAAATCCAGCAATCTTGGCGCTGTCGGTAATTCCGAGGCGCAGCAGGGCAAAGATGCGCAGCTCCACCGTGAGCTCGGAGGTGTACTTGGGGTGGATTTGCTCGCTTTTGGGCAGCAGCTTGTTAAATTCCTCCACAAAGTTGGGGAATAGCTTCAGGAAAGCGCTGTCGAAGTTGCGGTAAAACTCCTCCAGCTCGTCCTCAATAATTTGGGTTGACTTCAGCGCGCGGAACAGCTCCTCGAGCTTCCCGTTGGACGCCGTTTTGTTCAGGGACTTGCGGTAGGCGCTCAGCTTGTCGATGTAGGTGGAGCACTGGTTTAGGAAGCGGCCAATGTACTCCTCCTTGATGTGGTTGCTTTCGGAGAGGCGGAAGTTGGCTTTTCTCAGGTTGGTGTTGGCCGCCATGAGCTTTTTCCGTGTTCGGGACAGGTTTTGCATCTGCTTAAAGAGGTAGCAAATCACGCCCACCCCCATCAGGGTGAGCATCCCGATGGTGATGACCGTCAGCAGCAGGCTCTTCTGCCGCTTTTCCCGCTCCAGCTGGTAGGCCTTGTCGATAACGGGGAGGATTTTGGCTATTTGCACGTTGCGCAGGCGGGCGTTGTAGAAGTTGGCGTCCTCCAAGCTTTTTTTAATGTAGCGGTTGGAGCGGTCAATTTCGTCGTCGTTGAGCAGGTGGAAGGCCAAGTTGCGCAGGGAGGTGTTTTCCTTTACGGACGCCTTTACGTCGGCAATGGCCGAGCGTATCAGGTAGGCTTTTTGCAGCTGCTCGTCGCCTTTGGCCGCGTAGAGCGAGGCCACCAGCGAGGTGAGGATGGCGTACTCCCGCGTTTCGGGGTCAACCTCCGTGAGGTGCGGCAAAAGGACAAGCTCTGCCGTGGCAACATCCTTCGCCTCAATGCACTTGTTGCCGTAGTTTACATCGTAGCTGTAGCCCGTGGGCGATATGGCCAGCGCCGAGTCGCGGTAGGCATTTTGTACCACCGCGTACGTTTTTGCGTCCGCGTTGTCCGCGTACTCCATCCAGTAGAGGTATATTTCGCCGTAGGTGTTGTAGTAGGTGAGCCGCTGCTCCTGCGTCAGCTCCTGCCTGCGGATGGAGCTCATCAGGGCTACCGCGTCCGTAAAGCGGGCAAACGTAGCGTACATGCGCGCCAGCTGCATTTTGCACTCGTTGAGCTGGTGGGTGTGCCTCATTTCGGTTGCCAGCTCCAGCTGTAGCTGCACGTAGTGCATGGCCGAGTCAAAAATGTAGGCCTCATACTCCCTGTAGAGCGTGCGGTAAACGTTAGCGCGCTGGTCGGGGGGGCTGCTGGGGAGCAGCTGGCGCTTCAGGTCGGCCAGCCGGCGCTCCTTCTGCCGGTCGTACTCGCCTGCGCTATCCAGCGCCCTGTCCAGCGTGGATAGCAGCGTTGCCAGCTCCCCTCCTCCGTGAGGGGCAGGAGAGCAGGAAAAACAAAGGGTAAAGATAAGGCATAGCGAAATGCGGTTAATTGGTATCGTTATTATAGTAATTATTGTTCTCATTATCATTATCTTTGACGTTTTCACACAGCAGCATTCGCGGGTGCAATAAAAACCCCCTCCACCACAGGCATTGTAGCGGAGACATGTAAAGTGTATGTAACGTGTTGATTTTCAGAAAAATAGCAGGGGGGGGGGGGTAAAAACTAATATCGCCGGCTGGCAAGCGGCGTTCCGTGAGGAAATATTGGTATTTTTGAATGACCCACATTTTGAGTTAAATATTATCAGAACAAAAATAGCATTTTTTTTCTCTAATGGTCATGCGGTTGGATTAAATTCTGCCAACAAGTGCAAATTGGGAGTTAAAGATTAAATTGGGAATGACGTTGTTGCAGCGATGAACGCCTACGGCCTTGTGCTTCGTTGCACCAGCTCTTTGGGTGGGAAAAACGCGTTTTTGACGCCGTTTATGCGGGTTGTTATGGCGTAGGTGGGTTGCTCAATGGCGAGCGATGGCTGCCGGAGGGAGGGGCGAATGGCGCGCGTTGTGATGTCGTAGCGCGATTTGGGGCGGCGGTCTTGCTGCCACGAAAAGCCTTTCAGCGTGAGCTCTTTCACGTTAATGTCTTTGGGCGGAATGGTTTTTGAGCCTACGTCGGAGACGTAGTTAATTTTGTGGATTTTCCGGTTTTTGAGGTAGAAAAATATGTCCATGCTGCTGACGTTGAGCGTGCCGGTCAGCTTCAGGCTGTCGCGCAGGTAGTACACCGTTTGCCCGCTGCCAAAAACGTCCACCTTGTAGATGTCGTTTTGGGCAAAGTGCGACACAATCAGCTTCCCCTTTATCTGGTTATAGTACAATTTAACGCTGTCGTCCAGCGAGGCAATAAACCCCGCCTCAATCATTTCGAGGCGGTCCAGCTGGTTGTTTTTTTGGTAGATTTCCATTTTATCGGCGGTCAGCTGGTTTTCCTTATTCCAGAGTATGGGGTCGTAGAACATTTCGCCGAGCGAATCGATGGCGTTGTAGGTCAGGGAGTCGCAGGCGCCCTGTATGTCGGGGTGGTAGAATTTTACGCCGTAGAACGCGTGCATGTACCTGCGCGTGCTGTCGAGCATCATGGTGGCCGAGTCGGTGTTGGGCGTGCGCTGCACCAGCAGCGTGTCGCCCTTGACGAACATGGTGTCGTCCTCCGGCTTTTCCGAGAAGAGCACGCCCACCGGATTTTTGGTCATGTACGCCAAGTCGCGGTCTTCGTACAGCTTTGCGTAGTCGCCCAGCGCCATGGCGTGCTGCGAGGAGTCGTAAAGCTGCACGTTGCTAAACATTTCCCCCTCCTTTTGCGCGCGGTAGTAGTGGGCGCTGTCGCTCCACGACTCCTGCTTATCGTTCATCATGTAAACGTGGTTGGACATGAAGAAGTGGTCGTTGGGCCTGTTGTAGTAGCCCTGCCGGAATGCCAAAAATCCGTCCTCATGCCAAATGTAGGTTTGCTTAAAAAACGTGGCAACGTCCTGCTCGGTGAGGTAGTGCAGCGAGTCCGACTTAATCCGGTACTCCTCGTTCTTCATTTCCACCTTGCGGTTGAACACGGCGAGCTTTTGGTCGGAGTAGTAGTAGCCTTGGTTGCTCTCCAGCAGGTTTTGGGCGTTGTCTAAGGTGCCGCCGTTAAAAAAAAAGGCGACGTTGGTGGAGGTGTTGAAGTCCAAAAATTGCGTTCGCAGGCGCATTTCGCCGTCGAGCATCGTCACCAGCCGCCCGCGCACTTTTCCCACATCGGCGCTGCCTTGGTAGTCCATGTAGTCGCCAAAGAGCCACGTGGTGTCCTTGTTTATCACCACCCGCCCAAAGGCTTCAAAGCGGTTGTCGGGGTAGAGGTAGGCGCTGTCGCAGGTCATGGTGGTTTCGTTGTGGAACAGCTCCACGTTGCCGATGAGGCGGTTAATCTTTTCGTCGCCCCTGTTGAGGCTGCGCCAAAAGTCGGCGTGCCTGATTTCCACCTTTCGCCTTTCGGCAAAAGTATGGACTGCCGTTGCGCCCACCAGAAGCAGCGCAAGGCAACAGCGCGCAACGTTTGATGCTACTTGACCCATCCTTCACGGCTAAATTTACAGCTGCGCATATCCGGCTCAATGAAGATATACGCCGACTGTATTTGCTTTGTAATCCACGCGTCAAACGCTGCCTGCTGCTTTTTGTTTTTGGCAATATCGTGTATCACCATGTAGTCTTGGTCAAAGTTGGCGCGGTGTGAGGGGATAAACTCCTTGAACTTTATGATTTTGAAGATATCGTTGCCGGAGTTGTCTTTGGACTCAAACGGGGCGGATAGCTGCCCCACCTTCATGTCGCGCAGCACGTAGTAGTCGTTGGGGATGAGCTGGTCTTTTTCAAAGCGCGTGGACAGCGTTTGCGGGTTAATGACGTATCCGCCGCTCAGGCGCGTATTTTTGTCCTCCGAGTAGCGCACCACGCCCTGCTCAAACGAGATGCTGTCGGCGCGTATCAGCGTGGTCACGCTGTCTAACAGGTGCGACGCCTCCTGCTGCGTTTCGACGGAGAACTTGGGGCGAATGAGAATGTGGCGCAGGTTTGCCATGTCGTCCCTTTTTTCGCTCATTTGGATGATGTGGAAGCCAAACTCCGTTTCCACAATTTGCGAAACCTGCCCGGGCTTGAGCACAAAGGCCGCGTCGGAGAATGGCTTTACAAACTCCTCGCGCGTGCGCATGCCCAGCTCGCCGCCGCGCCGCGCCGAGTTCTGGTCTTCGGAGTACATCACCGCGAGGGCTTGGAATTTTTCGCCGTTCATCACGCGCTCGCGCAGCTCCAGCAGCTTTTCGCGCACCTGAAAGCGCGCCTCGCTGCCCGAGGGCGGGTACCTTGCAATTTGCTGGATGACGTACTGGTCGGGTATCATGGGGAAGCTGTCGGGCGCCTGCGACTGGTAGTGGACTTCCACGTCGCGCGGGGTAACCTGCACCACCGACACAATGTTCATCTGCATTTGCTGCGTGAGGCTTCGCTCCCTCATCTGCGCCGTAAACTCCTCCTTGAGCTGAAACATGGGCTTGCCGAAGTACTTTTCGACCTCCTGCGTCCCCCCCAGCTGCACGGAGATGTGGCGAATGCGCTGCTCCACCTCCTGCGTTACCGCCAGCTCGTTTTCCTTTAGGCTGTCCAGCTTTGCCTGCGCCAGCAGCAGCTTTTGCAGCAGCAGCTGCTCAAAAATGTAGCACCGCATTTCGCCGTCTACCAGCTGCCCCTGCGCGCGGAGCTGCAGCACCTCCATTTCTATGTCGGACTCCAGCAGCGCTTCGTTTCCCACCACTGCCAGCACCTTGTCCAGCACGTTTTGTTGACCGGTGACCACGTTGAAGGTAAAGCACAGCATCAACAGCATAATTTTTTTCATCATCTTCCCAAAATTCTTAGTTCTTAGTTTTTAGTTCTCCACGTATATTTTAACAACGTTCTTTTGCACCGCTTCTTGCAGTATGCGCTGCTCCAAGCTCTGTATCATGCCTTTCTTCCGTTGGTTTAAAATGATTGTTTTGATGTTATCGTACTCGTACTCCAGCGGGGCCGTGGTGTTGCGCTCCTTAAAGTCGTGAATAGCCACCAAGTACGCATACTCCTCATCCTCCACCTCAATGGTGCGCTTTCGCGCGGCGCGTTCCTCGTAGCCGCGCTGCGGGGGGAGGTCTTTGGTCAGCTCGTCCAGCGTCAGCCAGCGGTTGCCGTAGTGGTCAAACTTAAGCGCCGCTTGCAGGCACAAGTCCTCCAGCGCGGTAATGTCCTCCGGTCGGGTGGAGGTGTATAGCTTTCGGATGCGCTCCAAGTGCTGCGAATTTTTTCGGAGCTTGATAAACAGCGCGCGCACCACCGGCTTGTGGAGGGTAAGGTGCTGCCTGTTGTCGTTGTAAAAAGCCTCGCACTCCGCCTCCGACACCAGCGTGTCCACGCGCTCAATGTACTCCTGCTTGTAGCGGTACACCAGCAGCGATGTGCGGTAGTCCTCCAGCAGCGCCGACACGTTTTTTTGCTTGCTGCTCAGGTTGTCCTCCGCCAAGCGAAGCAGCAGCTCCTTCTTCACCCACGCATCCACGTAGCTGTGCAGCATGGTCAGGCTATCCGCTTGGGTGATGTTGGGCGGAAACATGGCCTTTATATCCTCCACGTACAGCTTTTTATCGCCTGCCACCGCCAGCAAGCTCGGCTGCCCGCCGCGGTACTTATCAATGTGCTTGCACGAAGCGAGCGTTGCTGCAAGGAGGATGCCGAAAAGTGCGCTAAAAAAAAATCTCATCATCAGTTTACCTGCTATAGTTAGGGGCTTCGCTTGTTACCATAATGTCGTGCGGGTGGCTTTCCGCCATGCCGGAGTTGGTGATGCGCACAAACTTTGCCCGCTTCAGCGCCTCTATGTCCTTTGCGCCGCAGTAGAACATGCCCGCGCGCAGGCCTCCCAGCATTTGGTAAACCACCTCCGAGAGGGTGCCCTTAAACGGCACCCGTCCGGCGATGCCTTCGGGCACCAGCTTTTTCAAATCGTCCACCTCTGCCTGAAAATACCTGTCCTTAGAGCCGTGCTGCATAGCCTCCAGCGAGCCCATGCCGCGGTAGGACTTAAACTTGCGCCCGTTGTAGATGATAGTTTCGCCCGGGCTTTCCTCCACGCCGGCAAACATGGAGCCGGCCATGATGCTATCCGCGCCCGCCGCCAGCGCCTTTACGATGTCGCCGGAGTAGCGGATGCCGCCGTCGGCAATCACGGGAATGCCCGTTCCCCTGAGCGCCCTCGCCACGTCGTATATGGCGGAGAGCTGCGGCACGCCGATGCCCGCAATGATGCGCGTGGTGCAGATGGAGCCCGGGCCAATCCCAACCTTTATGGCGTCGGCGCCGGCGTCGGCAAGGAATTTGGCGGCCTCGGCGGTCGCCGTGTTGCCCACCACCACGTCGATGGAGGAGTGGCGGAGCTTCACCTGCTTGAGCAGCTCCACCGCGCCGGGCGTATGGCCGTGCGCCGTATCAATCACGATGGCGTCGATGCCGGCCTCCACCAGCGCGTCCACCCGCTGAAGCGCGTCGTAGGTAATGCCCACGCCCGCCGCCACCCGCAGGCGACCCATGCTATCCTTGCTGGCGTTGGGGTTATCCTTTGCCTTGGTCAGGTCTTTGAACGTGAACAGGCCTTGCAGCGTGTCGGTTTCGGCGTTCACCACCGGCAGCTTCTCAATTTTGTGGTTGTGCAGGATGGCGGCGGCGTTTTCGAGGCTCGTGAGGTCTTTTTCCGTAATGGTGATGAGCCTTTCGCGGGGCGTCATGACCTCCCGTATTGGGCGGCTCATGTTGTCCTCAAAGCGCAGGTCGCGGTTGGTGACGATGCCCGCCAGCTTGCGCTGCTCGGTTATCACCGGAATGCCGCCAATCTTGTGCTCCTTCATGATGAACAGCGCCTCGCCCACCGTCTTGTCGGGGCTAATGGTGAGCGGGTCGTAAATCATGCCGTTTTCGGCGCGCTTTACGATGCGCACCTGCGCCGCCTGATGCTCGATGCTCATATTTTTGTGGATAACCCCAATGCCGCCCTCGCGGGCAATGGCAATAGCCAGCTGCGATTCGGTTACGGTATCCATGGCGGCGGACACGATGGGGGCGTTGATGGAGATATGGCGGGTAAACCGAGTGGCCACCGAAACGTCGCGCGGCAGCACCTCAGAGTAGGCAGGCATTAGCAGCACATCGTCAAAGGTAAGCCCCTCAACAGCTGCTCTTTCTTCAAAAAAGGACATATTCAAACTTATTTACAATTCCTTGCAAAGATAAATATTTTGTTAGAAAATAGCGGTAGCAGGAAACCACATTGCAGCTAAAAGATGTTGGCGGGTAAGTTAGCGGTTAATGGTTAGCTTTGCT
>JAITQP010000193.1 GCA_031288885.1 Prevotellaceae bacterium
TCATCTTTCTCTTGCAGTCGCTCACTTTGTCCTTTTAGCTGCTCATCTTTCTCATGCAGCTGCTTACTTTGTTTTTGCAACCGCTCATCCTTTTCGGCAATGGCGGCAAACTGCTTCCCGAAGTACTCCTCCACCGTGCGGCGGTATTCTATCTCATCGTCCAGCACTTTCCGCTCAGCAGGGTCGGTGGCTATGTGGTGCAAAATGCCCACCATTGTCTGCACATCCGCGTTAGCTGGAGTATGGCTGTACTGCTTTACGGCATCCGATTTTTCATCCGTAAAGCTGGTTTGCTCAAATATCGTCAGCAGCTCCTCCAGCAGGGTTTTGTGGCGCGCTATCGCTATCCGACCCACCTGTATGACGTAGCTGTCGTGCGTTAGCTTCTCTATAAAGGGGCTTCGACCCGCTATGGGGGAATGGTTAACCAAATCCTCATATACCCGCCCCACCTTCACGCACGCCGTCGGAACCTCCGGCAGCTTAAAGCCCAGCACGTAAATAGTGGTAATCGGGAGCGTCTCTTTTTCCCCGTTCACCAGCTCCGATTTCTTGTACTGCTCGCCTAAGTAGCTGCGAAAGCGCATCAAATCGGTCTCCTCCTTAGCTTTCTGCATCTCTATCAGCACCTTTGTGCGCTTGCCGGTGGGCGTGACGACGGTTGCCATAAAGTCGAGGCGAAAAACGGTCAGCTTTTCCAGCTCATTGTAGTACGAAAACTCCTGAGGAAGCACCGACACGGAGGCTACCTCCTGATTTAGCAGCGTGCCGATGAAGAAGCGGGCTACTCTTTCGTTCTCCATCAACCGCTTAAACACGGTGTCGTAAATGGGGTTGGCTATTACTGCCATGGCAATTAGGGTGAAGTGGTTGGACTTATGGGAAATATTCCTCACAAAGGTAAATATTTTTTATTAACAGTCAAATGTTGGTGCGCAAAAAATACCTACCTTTGAAGCCTAAAAGCGTTTGATTTTTTTTAACCCCATCAACATCAACCAACCAACATGAGTACAACAAAAGTTACCGTTATTGGCGCAGGCAACGTAGGCGCCACCTGTGCACAGATTTGCGCCGAGCGTGAGCTGGCAAACGAGGTAGTCCTGCTCGACATCAAAGAGGGCGTGTCCGAGGGCAAGGCGCTCGACTTGTGGCAAACCGCCCCCATCAACTACTACGACACGCGCGTAACGGGCGTGACCAACGACTACAGCCGCACCGCCGGCTCCGACGTGGTGGTTATCACCTCGGGGCTGCCCCGAAAGCCCGGCATGAGCCGCGACGACCTCATTTCGGTCAACGCCGGCATCGTGAAGCAGGTGACCGAAAACGTGATTAAGCATTCCCCCAACGCCATCATTATCGTGGTCAGCAACCCGCTGGACGTGATGACCTACTGCGCCTACCTTACCGCAAAAGTCTGCTCGAGCAAGGTGCTGGGCATGGCGGGCGTGCTCGACACCGCGCGCTACCGCGCGTTCCTTGCGGAGGCGCTCGGCTGTAGCCCAAAGGACATCCAAGCCCTGCTGCTGGGCGGGCACGGCGACACCATGGTGCCGCTGCCGCGCTACACCACCGTGGCGGGCATCCCCGTAACGCAGCTCATTGACGGCGATAAGCTGAACGCCATCATTGAGCGCACCAAAAACGGCGGCGGAGAGCTGGTGAAGCTCATGGGAACATCGGCGTGGTACGCCCCCGGGTCGGCGGCTGCGCAAATGGTGGAGGCCATCCTGCGCGACCAAAAGCGCATCTTCCCCTGCTGCGTAAAGCTCAACGGCGAGTACGGCGTAAAGGATATATTCCTCGGCGTGCCGGTGAAGCTGGGGCGCGAGGGCGTGGAGAAAATTATCGAAATTGAGCTCAACGAAACCGAGCGTAAGGATTTTGACGCCTCCGCCAAAGCGGTAAAGGAGGTGATGAACGTGTTTGACGGGATGAAGCTCATTTAGCGCCCCCCCGTTTTCCTTTTTTTTGAGCCTGATATGAAGTGAAATAGTGCTCCGGTGAAGCGTTGCGGTGAATTTTTTTTGGTAGAAATTTTGGATATTCAAAATAAAGCAATATCTTTGCACCCACATCGCGGAGTAGAGCAGTTGGTAGCTCGTCGGGCTCATAACCCGGAGGTCGCAGGTTCGAGTCCTGTCTCCGCAACCAAAAACCACCACCCAAAAGCCTTGTAAGCCGGTAAACGCGCTGCAAGGCTTTTTTAATTTTACGCCAGAAACCGATATGACCGCCCTCCTGCAACGCATCCGCGCCGCCTCGCGCACCCTCAGCCTGCTGACCGACGCAGACGTTAACGCCGTGCTGCTCACGCTGGCGGAGGAAGCCGTGCGCCAATCCGATTTTATTTTGGCCGAAAACGCCCACGACCTTGCCCGCATGGAGCGGAGCAACCCGCTGTACGACCGGCTGCTGCTGTCGCGCGAGCGCATTGCCGGCGTGGCCAACGACATCCGCAGCGTGGCGGCGCTGCCCTCGCCGCTGGGCAAAATCCTGCTGCAGGACACGCGCCCCAACGGGCTGAAAATCACCAAGCGGAGCGTACCCTTTGGCGTTGTGGGCGTTATCTACGAGGCGCGCCCCAACGTTACCTTCGACGTATTTTCGCTCTGCCTCAAGAGCGGCAACGCCTGCGTGCTCAAGGGCGGGGGCGACGCGCAGCGCACCAACGAGGCGATTATCGCCCTCATTCACGCCGCGCTCAGGCGGCACGGCGTGAGCGAGCTGGCGGCGCAGCTGCTGCCCGCCTCGCGCGAGGCCACGGGCGCGCTGCTCGCCGCCGAGGGCTTGGTGGACGTGGTGATACCGCGGGGCAGCGCAAGCCTCATCAGCTTTGTGCGCCGCAACGCCCGCGTTCCCGTCATCGAAACGGGCACGGGGGTGTGCCACGTTTACATCGACCAAACGGCGGACACGGGCATGGCGCAGCGCATTGTTACGAACGCCAAGGCGCGGCGCGTGAGCGTATGCAACGCCGCCGAGTGCCTGCTCGTGAGCGAAAAAAGGCTGCCCGACTTGCCCGCCATTTGCGAAAAGCTGGCGGCTGCCGGCGTCACCCTCTACGCCGACGAGCCGGCGCGGGGCGCGCTGCAGGGCCGCTACCCCGCCGCGCTGCTGCTCCCCGCCGCGCCGGAGCACTACGGATGCGAGTTTTTGGACTACAAGCTGGCGGTAAAAACGGTGCGCGGCGTGGAGGAGGCCGTGGACTTTATCAACGCGCACGGCACCATGCACAGCGAGTGCATTGTTTCGGCAAGCGAAAAGAGCATTGCCTTTTTCCAGCGCATGGTGGACGCCGCCTGCGTATACGCCAACGCCTCCACCGCCTTTACCGACGGCGCGCAGTTTGGGCTTGGCGCAGAGGTGGGCATCAGCACGCAGAAGCTCCACGCGCGCGGCCCCATGGGGCTTGCCGAGCTGTGCTCGTACAAGTGGATGGTGGAGGGCGAGGGGCAGGTGAGGGCGTGAGCGGGGCACGCTTCGCGCCATTGCGCTCGCAACGGCGCGGTAGGGGGGGAAAGAGGACGCGAGGCGTGCCATGGCGCGAGGCGCACGTGCGTGGGGCATCCCATCGGGATGCATCGCTCGGTAGAAACGCCGCGCACCCCGCCTCTCCTGCATCCCGTAGGGATGCATCCCTACGGGATGCAAAATGCACATGAATACCCACGCTTTTCTACCGAGCGTTCCATTCCTACGGAATGGCAAATCTGCAAAACCTTCTCCGAAGGTAAATGAGCGCGCCACGCCGCCCTGCCTCGCGCCGCCCTTACCAGCCGGCAAAAAAAAGAAAAAAAATTCAACAATTTTTTGTTTCTTGAGAATTTTTGCATACATTTGCCGCAATTTATTTGCAAACGCATGTACCACCCCATAAAGTTTACGAATGCCAAGGCAGGGTTTACGCCCTGCGCGCCAAGCTTGCGCAGCTTTCCCCGTGGCTCCGAGCGCCGCGGCGCTCCGGCAACCGCGCCGA
>JAITQP010000291.1 GCA_031288885.1 Prevotellaceae bacterium
CGTAGTTCAATATTTTGCCCCATCCGGCTAAAGGCATTTCCATATTCGATTGTCCGGAACAAATCCAAACTTCACCAATCAGGATATTCTTCAAGGTCAATTTTTTTCCGTCTGAAATAGAAATGGAATAGGGTCCGCCGGCGCCAGGCGTTTTTACCCGGATAAGCCATTTTCCATTGGCGTCCGGTTGCGTCGTGTAAGTTTGATTATCCCACGAAGTGGTGATTTTTACATTTTTACCGGTGGCTTTTCCCCAGATTGGGGCATCGGTTTGCTGCTGTAAAACTAAGTTGTCCGAAAAAATTTCGGGTAACGTAATAGCAGAGAATGACGGGAAAGATAAAAACAACCAGACAAACAGCCAAGTTCCTTTTAAGATAAGTTTGTTTTCCATGATTTTATAGTTTATTGAATATTGTGTTTTTCTTGCCTTTGTGTCTCCATCTGAGGCTCGAACTCAGGATCCCATCCTTAAAAGGGATGTGCTCTACCTGCTGAGCTACTGAATCGGGGGCTTTTTCATCAAAAGCGGGTGCAAAGGTATATTTTAATTTGCTCAATCGCAAATTTTTTTCCCGATTTCGGCGTTTTTTTCCAAAAAAACTTTGAGAGTTGAAATAAAATTCTCATCTTTGCACCCTCAAAATTTATGAGCATAGAATTTTTAGTTTACTCAAAAATATCAGAAAGCAATGTCACGAGTTTGTCAGGTTACCGGAAAGAGCGTGCAGCGTGGGCATAACGTATCGCACTCCAACATTAAAACTAAGCGGGAATTTGAGCCTAATCTGCGGAAAAAGAGATTTTGGCTGGAAGATGAAAAGCGCTGGATAACCCTCAAAGTTTCAGCAGCAGGAATCCGCACCATCAACAAGAACGGGCTGAAGGCCGTGTTGGATAAGGCGCAGGCCAACGGCTTGATATCCATCTACTAAAAACACTTAAAGACAACATAAAATGGCAAAGAAAGGTAACAGGGTACAGGTAATTTTGGAGTGCACCGAGCAAAAAGAAAGCGGCGTGCCCGGTATGTCGCGCTACATTACCACCAAAAACAAAAAAACTACGCCCGATAGGCTGGAGCGCAAAAAGTATAACCCACATCTGAAAAAGGTAACCGTACACCGCGAAATAAAGTAGCAGCGCGCTGGCGGTTGATTACTTGCAGTTTAACTTACTATATTATAGACCATGGCAAAGAAAGCAGTTGCAGCGTTTAAGGCTGACAAGAGCTCGGCAAAGAGCTACACCAAGTGTATTAAGCTGATAAAATCGGAAAAAACCGGAGCTTACACGTTCAAGGAGGAAGTGATACACAACAACGAGGTGAAAAACTTTTTCTCGGAGAAGTAACTCTCCGTTTGACCTGCCCGCCGGCTGGCCGGCGGCAGCGGCAATTTTGACCATCACCGGTACGGTTGGTGGTCTTTTTTTTACACAAATCCGAAATCTGCAGTACGGCATGAATTTGCTTTTTTTCGATACGCTTACCTCCTCCAACGACAAGGCGCTGGAGCTGCTGGAGCAGGGTTGTCCGGAGGGGACTACGGTGGTTGCGCAGCGGCAAACCAGCGGGCGAGGGCAGCAAAACGCGCGCTGGGAGAGCGAGGCGGGGCTTAACCTTACGTTCTCCATTGCGCTGCGCCCCGCGTTTTTGCCCGCCGAAAGCATGTTTTATCTTTCCAAAGCCGTATCGCTGGGCATCGTTGCCTACCTGCGCGGGGAGGGCATAGGCGCTACCGTTAAGTGGCCTAACGATATATACGTAG
The DNA here is from genome assembly GCA_031288885.1 of Prevotellaceae bacterium. Lineage (GTDB taxonomy): Bacteria > Bacteroidota > Bacteroidia > Bacteroidales > UBA932 > JAITMY01. The sequence continues at coordinate 1,770 of JAITQP010000291.1, forward strand.
GCGACGAAAAAATTTGCGGATTTCTCATTGAGCAGAGCATTTGCGGCGAGCATATTGCTCAATCGGTGGTGGGCGTTGGGCTAAACGTAAACCAGCGGCAGTTTGCGCACGCCGCAAACGCTACCTCCATGCTGCTGTGCGACGGAAAAACGCGCGACGTTGGGCGCGAGGTGAGGGTGCTGGTGGGCAATATTCTCAACCGCTACGAGGCGCTAAGGGACGCCGTGAGCAGAGGCGGCTGGGCGGAGGTAGACGGCGAGTACGCCTCGCTCCTGTACCGCAGCAGCGGCGTTTTCCCCTACCGGTGCGGCAGCAGCGTCTTCACGGCGAGCATCGCAGCGGTGCAGGCGGGCGGCGAGCTGACGCTGCGAACGCCCGACGGCAAGCTGCGCACCTTTGGGTTTAAGGAGGTGGAGTTTGTCCGCTGACCTCACGGCTTGCAGCAAAGGCTGCGAGCGCCTTTCTTCACCACCGCCAGCGCCTCCGGCCCTTCGTTGAACAGCAAATCGAGAATGCTGAGGTTGGGCACAAAGCCGAATTTTTTGGAAAATACCTGATAGTACTCCGTCGCCACAAACGCGCTACCGCGCTGCCGGTGGGAGTTTTTGGGGCTAATGCTCAGGCGGAAGTCAAACGCGTTGTCCGCGGCCTTTTGGTAGGCGTCGGTCAGCAGCAGGCGGGGGCAAATGCCCGTCAGGTCGCACATCAGGCGGGTTACGTTCAGGTTGAGGTCAAATAGAAAGGTTTCGCGCCGCCTGAAAACAGGCTCAACTTCGTCGGCGTAGTGCATAAAAAACGGCGAGGAGCTGTACGCCGCCACGAGCGAACGCCAGTGCGTGCGCTGCCACGCCTGCGTGTAGTCGATGCGCACGTCGCGAATGGGTATTTTTTCGCCGTGCACCCTCTCCACCGGCACCACCAGCGGCTGTACGCCGTTGGCTCCAAGGATTTCGCAGCGCGTACGGTAGGTTTGCTTGAGGTAGTTCTCGTGCGCCTCAATAAAAACCTGCCGGTCGGAGGCCGCTGCGCAAAAGTACTGCACCGGCGCAAAGTAGGCTGTGGAAAGAAGCAGCATCAACGTTCAACTTTTAGTTCTTAACTCTTAGCTCTTAAGTTCTTTTCTCCAGTAGTACATTTCGGGGGATGTTTCCGCAAATCCCAAATCGCGGTAGAGGTTTTGCGCCACGGCGTTATCTTTTCTGACCTCCAGCGTTATTCGGCTGCACCCTTTTGCCTCGGCTTGCTGGATGGCGGCGCTCATGAGCAACCGCCCAACGCCTTTGCCCCGAAACGGCTTCAGCACAATCAAGTCGTGGATATTCACCATAGGCTTAGCCGTGAACGTCGAAAAGTTCTCAAACGCCACGAGCATTCCCGAAAAGGCGCCGCCGGTTTTTGCCAGCAGCACCATGGCGGTGGGGTGCTGTGATAGCCCACCAATAAGCCGCTGCTTTTCCTGTGGAGTGAGCGGCAAGCCACCCCCCATTTCGTCGGCAATGTAGGCCGACAGCAGGGCTATTACCGCCTCCGAATGCTCAGCATCGGAGTAGCGGCACTCCAGTATCTCGGTAAAAGCAGCGCTCATTTGAAGTACGCTATTTACTTTGCCGGCTCCCAAAAGCAGCGCTTGGGCGACACGATGCAGCCGTCAGCCTTCAGCTTGGTCATGGCCTTTTCTACTTCTTTTTTGTCAATGCCGGTCAGCGTAGCAACTTTTCCGGCGTTTAGCGGCTCGCCAGCCTTGCGCATGGCGTCCAGCACCTTTTCTTCGGTTGTCATAATCAAAAATTTTAAATTCAACAATTGTAGTGTTTGCAGTAAATGCAGAACAAATATAGCACAAGTTGATGAAATATGCGCATTCTCCCCGAATAAATCTGGCGGCTGTTTTTGGATAATGTTGGTGAAAATCATATTACTATAAAAATATTACGTAGCCTTATAGCCGCTTTTGCAGCAAAATTTGTGAGTGAAGATACTCAAGGCGTACTAACCAACAAGATTTAGTTGTACCTTTGCCGAAAGATACAACCGAGAAACAACCCCAAAAAACATACAAATCATGTTAGCAACAAAACCACAACCAGCAACGCAGCGTATGCCGGTTTACACACCGAGCAGCAACGACGCCCTCATTGACGACGATACGCTTATGACGAAGGAGGAGCTACATGCTACAATAGACAATGCGCTGAGAGAGGTAGCGCAGGGTAAATGTAGGGTAATTCGTTCAGACAAAGAGCTGCATGACTACTTCGCTTCGCTATAACGTAATTTCGCTGTCGTATGGAGTACGAACTCATTTTCCCCAAACAGGTGGAGAAAAAAATAGAGGCGCTCAAAAGAGATGAGCCGCAGGTGCACGAAAAGTTGCTGAAGCTTATAGCGGAGCTAAGAAAGCATCCCGAAGCTGGAACGGGGCACGTAAAACCATTAAAGTGTAATTTGGCGGGATGCTATTCACGTAGAATAACGCAAAAGCACAGGCTGATTTACCAAATCAACAAAGAAGAACAAGCAGTATTGATAATTGCTGTAGGAGGTCATTACGCCGACAAATGATTTGCTATCGTTCCCCTGCGGTAAGCTGAAGCGTAGCAGAGTTCGGTGCAGCTAATTGATATAAAAAAGGATTTTCTTTATGTGAGAAAATCCTTTTCTCATAAGAATCTGTGGAGCAGGGGTGGTTGCCGCGTTGCCGCCTTAGGAAAAAAATATTTCGCACAAGATTTTTTCATATCAGATATTTTTGTACTTTTGCAGTCCAAAGTCAAAAGCCCGGATGGCGGAATTGGTAGACGCACTAGTTTCAGGGACTAGCGGTCGCAAGGCTGTGCAGGTTCGAGTCCTGTTCCGGGCACGTGAGAGCTTCAACAAAAGCCCAGATGGCGAAATTGGTAGACGCACCACTTTGAGGGGGTGGCGCCGGTTACGGTGTGCAAGTTCGAGTCTTGTTCTGGGCACAGGGAAAAGGCAATGCGCTGTGGTTACATTAGCGTGTTGCCGTTTTTTTTGAACGTAATATGAAACACAGCCTCCAGCTTCTTTTCCGCGATTTTTCCGCATTTTTTCGGCAGGATTTCAACCTGTGGGCGTACGCCTATACGGTTTTGCTGGTGGCGTGCAGCGTTGCGCTGATGTACGGCGCCGCGTGGGGGCGCGACTTTGAGCGGGGCGTAACGCCGTTTGGCAACGTTTACGCCAACCATGCGCTGCGCTACGTGGGGATTTACTTTCTGGCAGCCATCCCGTCGCTGGCGCTCAGGCGCAGGTACGCCGAGCTGCGCAGCGGGGCGTTTTACGGCAAGGCAATTGTGCTGATGCTCCTGCTCAGCTTTTCCGACGCGTTCTCGTGGCGCACGGCGGTTGACTTTTCGGGCTACTCGCACGTGGAGCAATCCTACCTGTTTAAGGTGATGTGGCGCATGCGCAACCTTCTCTTCATTCTTCCGCTGCTAATAGCGATGCGCATTTTTTTCGACAAAAAGGTAAAAGGCCTATACGGGCTTTGCCGCGGCAGGCACCACGTGAGGGCGTACCTGTGGCTGTACGTGGTGGTTGTTCCGCTGCTCATTTTCGCCTCCTTTACCAACGATTTCCTCTCCTACTACCCCAGCTACAAGCCGTGGGTTTTTGGGGACATTTTCGGTCGCCCTGCGTGGCTTAACGCGCTGATGTTTGAAACCGTTTACATGGCAGATTTTGTGATGGTGGAGCTGTTTTTTCGCGGCGCGCTGGTCATCGGCATGGCGGCAACGCTGGGGCGCAGCGCGGTGCTGCCCATGGTGGCGGTGTACGTTGCGCTGCATTTCGGGAAGCCTGCGCTGGAGGCCATTTCGGCACTGTTTGGCGGGTATTTTCTGGGGGCGCTGGCGTTTCAAACGCGGCACATCTGGGGCGGCGTTATCATTCACATGGGCATTGCGCTACTCATAGAGCTGCTGCGGTTTTTTGAGCACTACGCGCTGGGGGTAGGTTGAGGTCGGGCAGGCGTGCGCGTCGCTGCGCCGCGTCAGGCGTGCGCGCCGCTTTTTATGGCGTCCGCCACCCTGTCCATCAGCCAGCGCGGCGTGGAGGTCGCGCCGCACACGCCTGCCGAGCGGCAGCCCTCAAACCACTCCGCCCGCAAATCCTCCACGTCCTGCACCATGTGGCTGCGCTCGTTCACCTCGCTGCACGCCTGATAGAGCTCCTTGCCGTTGGAGCTGTTGTAGCCGCTCACAAAAATTATTACGTCGTGCTTGCTGGCGAACCTGTGCAGGTGGGGCTTGCGGTGCGACACCTGCCGGCAAACCGTATCGTGCGCCTCAAACAGCAGCTCGGGCGGCAGGCGCTTGCGCACCTCGCGGCAGAGCAGCGCAAATTGCTCCAAGCTTTTGGTCGTTTGCGAGTAGAGGATAATGGGGCGCGAAAAGTCCAGCAGGTGCAGCTCGTCCACGCTCTCCAGCACCGTAGCGTCGCCCTTTGCCTGCCCCACCAAGCCGTTGACTTCGGCGTGCCCGCGCTGCCCAAAGATGACCAGCTGCGCGCCCGTTTCCTTTGCCTTTTTGTAGCTTTTGCTGATGTTGCTTTGCAGCTTGAGCACCACGGGGCACGTGGCGTCGATGAGCGCGATGCCGTTTGCGGCGGCCACCTCGTAGGTTTGCGGCGGCTCGCCGTGCGCGCGGATGAGCACCGTTGCCCTGCGCAGCTGCCCAAGCTGCTCCCGATTGATGACCTTCAGCCCCTTTGACTTCAGCCTGTTCACCTCAACGCTATTGTGCACTATTTCGCCCAGCGAGTACAGCGTTACGCCGCTATCGAGCTGCTGCTCGGCCTTTTCGATAGCCCGAATTACGCCAAAGCAGCACCCTGATTTTTCGTCCACCTCTACGTGCATATTTTTTTTATGAATGAAGATTTGAATTATTGGGGACACAAAAGTAGCGAAAAGATGCTCAAAACGTGCCAGCTAATCCAAATTAGTTGTACCTTTGTCAAAAACACACAAGCCATGTTAGTAACACCACGCACCAAAGCAAAGCCGTATGACGTCGGCTACGTACCGCACAGCGCATCGCATGATGATGAATATGACGATACGCTGATGAGCAAGGAAGAATTTTTTGCGGAAGTAGATCGCTCTTTGCAGCAGGTTAAAGAAGGGAAAGTACTCTATATGCTCCCCGAAGAAACGTTGGATGAATTTCTCATCAGAACACAAGGATGTATAGAGTAGGTTTTACCATAAAAGCTCGAGAAGACGTCGCAAAGCTTGGCAGGTCAGAGCGGCAAGCGCACAAAAAATTTACACTGCTAATTCAGGAATTGTGCGAACACCCCGAAACCGGCACAGGACACCCCGAACCATTAGGAGGTAGCAGAGCGGGGCAATGGTCGAGGAGAATAACGCAAAAACATCGTCTCGTTTACCTGATTAACAAAGAAGAAATGGAGGTGCTTGTGATTTCTGCGTATGGTCACTATGATGATAAATAGCAAATTTGCTTGAGGTGTGCCAACACCGGCGCTACACAACAAGGAGAATGGAAGTTGCTTACTTCCATTCTCCTTGTTTGCTTATCCTGTAGGAACGCCGGCAAGAAAAGTTAAGGCAAAACCACGCGGAAGCCAATGCTGTTGTTGCGGATGTTGGGGATATTGTAGTGGCGGGCAGCAACGCGAGACCAGGGGGCGGCATCGCCGGTGTAGCACTTGCCATCGGTGGGCTGAACGTCGGTCGTCCCGTTGCACTCAATCTGAAACGTGCCGCCCTCCACGCGCACCATCTCAATATCCAGCTCCGCGGGGTAGCTACGCGCGGGAGCGGGGGCGTTGTGCCTACGCTCTGGACCGTCCAGCTGTCGCGTTAGCGCCTGCGCTACCCGCGGCAGGTCTGTGCTGACCACGCCGGTGCGAATGTAGCTGCCTCTGCCGGAAACTTTGCTATCTTTTGCGTCAATGAGGTGCGCATAAAACATGTGGTCGCTACCTTTGATAGCATCAGCTACCAAGCATATCGTAGATATGCCGTTTGTGCGCCCCCATGCGGCAAGCGCGTTTCGGTCTATGTTGCCTGCACCTTGCGTGCGCAGCTCGGTGAACTTTGCCTGCACAGCGGCGTCATTGGTTGCTACCGTGTAGCGGCTGTTGCGGTTCAACTCGCTGCCTATCTGGGTGGCAAGCGCATCGCCCAGCGTGTTGTCCATGCCTACCACAAGTACTGCCAACTTAGGCGCGGCTTGTGCTCTGGCGGTCATCATGCTCACTGCTCCAACGAGCAGCAAAGCACATAAAGAAATCTTGTAATTCTGTTTCATGTTTACGAAATTGTTTTTTGGGTTATTTAATATATCTACCGGCGTTCCACCCCCTGACGAGGAGCGGTGGAGGAGAATATTCCGATTATTTTGGGCTGCACCACAGCTCATACAACGCTGTTTTTTGCTATTTTTGTGGTTTAATGAGAAAAACGAGCTGACCGTCATGCTTGCAACACCGTGGTCAGCTCGCTCCCGAAGATGCTTGCCTGCGTGGCGCACAATGCGCAGCGCGCTGTGCCTATGCCTGCTCGCATCTTTACTAATATCTCTATCGCGTAGATTGGCGCTGCAAAAATGATTTCACGGGGGAAATTTATGAATAAAATTCACAACATTGTAATATTGTTCATAATAAATACATTTAAAAAATGCGAACTTATGGCTAAATTCAAGCTAATCAGAGAACTTGCAAAGGAGAGGCAAATCTCCATGCGTGAATTAGCGTCACGCATAGGTAAAGATGAAACCACGCTACAAGCTATTATCAGAAATGGCAGCACCAACACCAAAACTATAGAGGAGATAGCCAGCGTGTTGGATGTTCCTGTGGGCGTGTTTTTTGGGGAGGCTTGTGCTCAAAAAAGCAGTGACGGTACGGTGGAAATGCCGGATAGCGTGCGCCGGCTGGCCAATGGTGAGGGAGCGGAATATGCTGAATTTTATTCGGAAATAATAAGGAAGAAAGATGAGCAAATTGATAGGCTGCTTAAAATCATCGAAAGCAGCAAATTGTAATGCGCCGTCAAGCTGTATAAAGTCCCATAAAGATTTACGCTGAAGGCTATGCGTAAAACCCTGCCGCACGTAGCGTAAAATCTGAAATCTGGGCGCTCACAGCCTCCAGTCGATTGGCTCCAGCCCCTGCTGCTGCAAGATGTTGTTGGCTTTGGAGAAGTGCCGGCAACCGTTGAATGCGCCCCGAGCCAGCGGCGAGGGGTGCGCCGCCTCCAGCACGTGGTGCTTGCTTGCGTCTATCAGCGCGCTCTTGGCGCGGGCAAAGTTGCCCCACAGCAGGAATACAACGCCGCGCTTTTCGTCCGAAATTTTGCGGATAACCGCGTCGGTGAACGTTTGCCAGCCAATGCCGCTGTGCGATGTGGGGGTGTTGGCGCGCACCGTGAGGATGGCGTTGAGCAAAAACACGCCCTGCTGCGTCCACGCTTCGAGGCAGCCGTGGCTGGGCGGGTCGATACCCAAGTCGTCCTTTATCTCCTTAAAAATGTTGACGAGCGAGGGCGGAGCGCTCACGCCCAGCGGCACCGAAAAGCATAGCCCGTGCGCCTGCCGGTAGCCGTGGTAGGGGTCTTGGCCAAGGATAACGACCTTTACCTTGTCGAACGGCGTTTGGTTGAAGGCGTTGAAGATTAGCCCCCCCGAAGGATACACGGTTTGACCCGCGGCAATCTCCGATTTTACGTAGCTCACCACCTCGGCAAAGTAGGGCTTGTCAAATTCATCTTGTAGCACAGCCTTCCACGAAGGCTCAATTTTTACGTCCATTGGATTTCAAGTTTCAGATTTTAGATTTTCAATGTTTATAGATTTTGCGTCAGCTTAATTCTTAATCACGTTGTTGCAACGCAGCCTTGCTCCCATCATTGCTCACGCCTCGCGTCATTGCGAGCAAAGCGTGCGGGGACAGAAACATGCGAGGAGATTTCTCGCTCCGCTCGAAATGACGGCAAGGGCGGGCATCGTTGCAACAAAGTCATTCCTAATTCTTAATTCCTAATTCTCCTCCCCCACGCTCTTGCCCTCAGCTTTAGGCGTGCGGCGGAGAGGAAGAGGACGATTACGCCGGCAAAGTACGCCATGTCGCGCGCGTCCACCACGCCGCGGCTGATGGATTTGTAGTGCTGGCTGAGGCCAAGGTTGGCCACCGCGCTGTTGATATTTTTTACGTAGGGCAGGGCGGCTAAGCCGTCGAAGCCCAAGTACAGGAAAAAGCACATGGCCGCCGCAAGGAGAAACGCCACCAGCTGGCTGTCGGTGAGCAGCGACGCAAAAATCCCCACCGCAGCGTAGCAGGCCGCCAGCAGCAGCAGGCCAATGAGCGCGCCCCACGTGGCGCCGCTGTCGATGTTGCCCACGGGGTTGCCCAAGTTTGAAACGGTGTAGAAGTACAGCAGCGCCGGCAAAAGCGAAATAGCCACTACGGTTACCGCCGCCAGAAATTTTCCGGTAATCAGCTGGGCCTCGGTGAGGGGATGCGTGAGCAGCATCTCCATGGTGCCGGCTTTGCGCTCCTCGGCAAAGCTGCGCATGGTAATGGCCGGCGACAAAAACAGGAAGAGCCACGGAGCGATGAAAAACAGCCCGTCGATGTTGGCGTATCCTGCGCTGAGCACGTTCAGGTCGTTTGGCGAGAGCCACAAGAACCAGCTGCACAGCAGCAGGAATACGCCTACCGCAATGTAGCCCGTGAGCGACGAAAAAAACGAAACGACCTCTTTTTTAAAGATAAAAAACATGAAATTTCCCCAATAACTTAACGAATTCTCCCGCAAAGTTAGGCAAAAATAGCAAAGTATGCTACTTTTGCAGGCGGTAATATGCCTAATTTGTGCAATTTGCTCATTACAAAAGTGAAAAACAGGCTCCACATAATTTACATAGCCTACTTGGTAATCAATAAGTTGGTGAGGATATCGCTGGCCGTATTAGCTACGGCGGCGCTGTCTATTTTGCTGATAGTGTACGCGCTGCGGAGCGCACCGGTGAGCGTTACGCCGCTCATGGTCATCAACCAAAAAAAAACGGGCGTTGCGCCGGAAAAGCGCTGGACGCCCCTCGACAGCATTGCGCCCGATGTGGCGCGCGCCGTGATTGCCGCCGAGGACAACAACTTTTTTTACCACAAGGGGTTTGACGTTGACGCTATCGCGTGGGCGATGAGGCGCAACAGCGAGCAGAACAAGAAGGTGTACGGCGCCAGCACCATTTCGCAGCAAACCGCCAAGAACGTTTTTTTGCCGCCCAACCGCACGTGGCTGCGCAAGCTGGTGGAGGCGGGCTTCACCACGCTGATAGAGGCCATGTGGAGCAAGGGGCGCATCATGGAGGTTTACCTGAACGTGATAGAAACGGGCAGCAGCATGTACGGCGTGGAGGCCGCCGCGCAGCGCTACTTCCGCAAGCCGGCGCTGAAGCTCACCAAAAGCGAAAGTACGCTCATCGCCGTGTCGCTGCCCAACCCGCACAGGTTCAATCCGGCGAGGCCGTCGGCCTACATGCTGCAGCGGCGAGACCACATCTACACCGTGATGACCAAAATGCTCGAAACGGGGTGGTACAGCAATATTAAGGATATCAAAAAAATAAAGGTGAACTACCTTGAGCAATGGAAAGTTGAAAATTAAGAGTTTTGAATTGAGAACTAAGAACTACCCCTGAAAATGTTTCGGAACATAGCAACAGCGCTACTTTTTTCATCCCTGCTGTTTTGCCAAAAAGCGTTTGCGCAAATCAACAAGGAGTACTTTTTTATGAAAGGCACAGGCGACCTCATTGAGCGCAAGTACTCTGCCGCCATCGAGAGCTTCAACGTGCTCATAAAGGTGGATACCAACATGCACGACGCCTACTTCCGCCGCGCCATTGCCAAGTATAACCTCGGCGACTTCATTGGCGCGCTGAGCGACTTCAACAGGGCGATACGCCTCAATCCGGTGTTCACCTACGCCTACTTCTACCGCGCCATCACGCACAACAGCCTCGGCAACCACAGCGAGGCGCTCAAGGACTTGGAGGAGGCCAACGAGCTGCGCCCCGAGCTGCCCGGGGTGTACTACAGCCGCGCGCTGAGCTACTTCTTCCTGCAGCAGTTTGATAAGGCTATCAGCGATTTTGACCGATTTTTGCGCTACGAGCCCAAGGCGTCGGAGGGCTACGTAAATCGCGGCACGTGCAAGCTCTTCCTCAAGGACACCGCTGGCGCTATTGGCGACTACAACCGCGCCATCTCCATCAACCGCTACGACGCTGACGGCTACAGCCGTCGGGGGCGCGTGTACGCCCTGCAGAGCAAAAACGACCTCGCGCTGAAGGATTTTAACGAAGCCATACGCCTCGACACCACCTCGGCCATCAACTACTACTTCCGCGCCATCACCCTCTACAACAGCAAGAACATAAACGGCGCGCTCCTCGACTTTGACAAGGTGCTCGCGCTCGACCCCTACAACGCCCTGACGCTCTACAACCGCGCCCTCATGCTTTCGCAAACGGGCGACTACGACCACGCGCTCGAGAGCTACACGCAGGCCGCCGACATCAACCCGGGTAACGTGCTCATTTACTACAACCGCGCCGCCGTTTACCTCGAAAAAAAGATGCCCCGTGAGGCTATCGAAGACTACACTAAGGCGATTGAGCTCTACCCCGACTTTGCCAACGCCTACCTCAACCGCTCCTACGCCAAGCGGATGCGTAGCGATATGCGCGGCGCAAAGCAGGATTACGACGTTGCCATGAAAAAAATTGCCGAGCACCAGAGCAAGCTCGCGTCGGACAGCAGCATGGCCGAGTACGCCGATACGAGCCAAAAGTTCAACCAGCTGGTGGCGTTTGACGCCGACTTTGGCAACAAAAACTTCTCCGGCGACCAGCTGCAGTACCGCCGCGTGGACATTACCCTGCTGCCGCTATTCCGCATAGCGGTTGGAGCGGGCGACGACCGGCGCCGCTACAGCGCATACTTCAACGCCAGCTTGGAAAAATTCCGCCAGCAGGCGTACGCCCTGCAGGTTTCCGTGGTGAACGGAAAGCCTGCGCGCGACGCGGCCACCCTGCGGCAGCTCACGCAGCAAAGCGAGCGCCTTATCGACAGCGCGAGCGGAAGCAGCCTCGGATACTTCGCCAAGGCCTCGCTGCTGGAGGAGCAAAGCCAGTACACCGCATCGCTCACCTACTACCGGCAGTCGCTGAGCATAGACAGGAGCAACGCTTTCTACTACTTTAACCGCAGCGTGGCGCAGAGCGAAATGGTGGAGTTCATCTCAAGCATCGACAACAACACGCAGACCATTGTGCTGGAGCGCGACAACTCCACCTCCATGCAGTACAAATCGAACAGCGAGGCCAAGCTCTACAACTACAACGACGCCATCAGCGACCTCCGGCAAGCCATTGAGCTGCAGCCCGACTTTGCGTACGCCTACTACAACCTCGGCAACCTGCAGTGCAACTCCAACCAGATGCCCGAGGCGATTGAGAGCTACACGCACGCCATTGCGCTGCACCCCAGCATGGGCGAAGCGTACTACAACCGCGGGCTGGTGCAGCTTTACCTGCGCGACACCGAAAAGGGCTGCCTCGACGTTAGCAAATCCGGAGAGCTGGGCGTTAAGGAGGCGTACAACGTTATCAAGCGATTTTGCACAAAAAAGTAGGGGCAAATGCTCCTGTCAGGCGCAACAAAAGCCGGCAGCTAATTAAAGCTACCGGCTTTTGTACGTGCTGCTGGGTGCGCTACAGCCCCAACCCAAACATGGCTGCAATCGTTCCAAACACCGTTAAGAGCAAAATCAAGTCAACCACCGACAGGATAAAACCGGTAATCGCAAGTCCCTTTGGGCTTTTGAACAGCCCCACAGACGAGAGGACAAGGCCTAATACCCATAAAATCCACCCGAAGACGGGTATCCACCCAAGAAAAACGGCTAATAAGGCCAGCACAAACCCCGCCGTGCCAACCCCATTTGACGCTTGCTCTACTTGGTTAACAATGATTGTCTGACCATTTTGCTGTGAGCCCTGCTCACCGCTGTTTGTTGTAACTTCTGACATAAGATTAAATTTTGAATGTTCTGCCTACTCTTTACAGGATTTTCGGCATACCTCCTTTTATTTGGCTACAATTAACCACAAAATAACAACATTATTCTGAAATAACCAAATATTTCTTCAGCTGTATGAAAAATTGCAAAATTCACATTTCGGCGTTGTTGATTTTTAGCAACGATAAAGATGTTGATTATACAAACAAAACTACTACCTTTGTTATCGTATATGATAATATCATATATGGTATTATCATATACGATAACATCACGCATCATGGAAACATCTGTTTTATACCGAAAAATTCTTCAGCTGCCTTTACCCATGCAGCAGGAGGTGTCGGACTACGTAGAGACGCTGCTGCGTAAAGGCTATGAGCGCTCCTCGCGGAGGCCTCGCGCCGGCTGCATGAAAGGCACTTTTGCCTATATGAGCGAGGATTTCAACGCGCCGTTAGACGATTTTAAAGACTACGTGTAAATTTTGCGCACCATCATTGCTACGCTCCGCTTACAATGGCGAAATTGCATTAGGCGTATTATTAGCCCATTACAAAGACGTTGTTGCAACGATGAACGCCGTAGGCGTTGCGTTCCGGTGCCATGATGGGGATAACGTATCGCTGCAACAAAGCACATTACAAGCTTCGTCTTTCCCCTTTTTACCCGTATATGGGTTCGGGGCTCGCAATGACGCGAGGCGTGCCTCTCCGTTAATGTAAATTTTTATCGGACTTTATATAGGCATTATCCGGTAAAGTGGTTGTGGAAATAGCTACCAAAAAAACTTGCAGCCTTCCCAGCATTTGCCGCGCGGCATTCAAAAAAATTCATGTATATTTGCAGCGCAAAATTATACCCTAAATTTTATGTACCAACCACGCAGCGTAAAGAAAGTTGTCCTCCTCGGATCGGGGGCGCTCAAGATTGGCGAAGCGGGCGAGTTTGACTACTCCGGCTCGCAGGCGCTCAAGGCTTTTAAGGAGGAGGGTATCGAAACCATCCTGATTAACCCCAACATTGCCACCATTCAAACTTCGGAAAATATTGCCGACAAGGTTTACTTCCTGCCGGTGACGCCCGAGTACGTCGAGGAGGTCATCGCAAAGGAGCGCCCGCAGGGCATCCTGCTGGCCTTTGGCGGGCAAACGGCGCTCAACTGCGGCGTGAAGCTTTTTCAGCGCGGCGCGCTGGAAAAGTACGGCGTGGCGGTGCTGGGCACGCCCGTGCAGGCTATCATCGACACCGAAGACCGCGAAAAGTTTGTGAAGAAGCTGGACGAAATCGACGTGAAGACCATCAAGAGCGAGGCGGTGACCACCGTGAAGGAGGCCAAGCGGGTTGCCGGCGAGCTGGGCTACCCCGTCATTATCCGCGCCGCCTACACGCTGGGCGGGCTGGGGTCGGGCTTCTGCGACAACGAGGAGGAGATGGAGGCGCTGGCGCAAAAGGCGTTTACGTACTCCCCGCAAATCCTCGTCGAAAAGTCGCTCAAGGGCTGGAAGGAGGTGGAGTACGAGGTGGTGCGCGACCGCTACGACAACTGCATCACCGTGTGCAACATGGAAAACTTTGACCCGCTGGGCATCCACACGGGCGAGAGCATCGTGGTAGCGCCCTCGCAAACGCTGACCAACTCCGAGTACCACAAGCTGCGCCGGCTGGCCATCAAGATTATCCGGCACATCGGCATTGTGGGCGAGTGCAACGTGCAGTACGCGCTCGACCCCAGCTCGGAGGACTACCGCGTGATTGAGGTCAACGCGCGGCTGTCGCGCTCGTCGGCGCTGGCGTCGAAGGCTACGGGGTACCCGCTGGCGTTTGTGGCGGCAAAGCTGGGCTTGGGCTACGGGCTGCACGAGCTGAAAAATTCGGTCACCAAAACCACCACCGCCTGCTTTGAGCCGGCGCTCGACTACATCGTCTGCAAAATTCCCCGCTGGGACTTGGGCAAGTTCAAAGGCGTGTCGCGCGAGCTGGGGTCGAGCATGAAGTCGGTGGGCGAGGTGATGGCGATAGGGCGCAGCTTTGAGGAGGCCGTGCAGAAAGGGCTGCGCATGATTGGGCAGGGCATGCACGGCTTTGTGGCCAACAAGGAGCTCGCGGTGGACAACATCGACGAGGCGCTGAGCCACCCCACCGACCGGCGCATCTTTGTTATTGCCCACGCGCTCTACAAGGGCTACAGCGTGGAGAAAATCCACGCGCTGACAAAAATTGACCGGTGGTTTCTCGAAAAGCTGCGCAGCATTGTTGCCCTCGAAAAGAAGCTGGAGGCCTACAGCGGCATGGAGAGCCTCCCCGACGAGCTGCTGCGGGAGGCAAAGCAAAAGGGTTTTTCGGACTTCCAGCTGGCGCGAACGGTGCTCAAGGCCAAGAGCGACAGCATGGAGAATAAGCTGCGGGAGGTGCGGGAGCAGCGCAAGGCGCGCGGCGTTACGCCGGTGGTGAAGCAGATAGACACGTTGGCGGCGGAGTATCCCGCCAAAACAAACTACCTCTACGTAACCTACAACGGCACGGCGCACGACGTGGCGTTCCCCCAAGACGGGCGCGACGTGGTGGTGCTCGGCTCGGGCGCGTACCGCATCGGCAGCTCGGTGGAGTTTGACTGGTGCAGCGTGAACGCCAGCCACACCATCCGCCGGCGGGGGTACCGCTCCATCATGATAAACTTCAACCCCGAAACCGTCTCCACCGACTACGACGAGTGCGACCGCCTCTACTTTGACGAGCTCACCCTCGAGCGGGTGCTCGACATCGCCGACTTGGAGCGGCCTGCGGGCGTGGTGGTCTCCGTGGGCGGGCAAATCCCCAACAACCTCGCCATGCGCCTGCACAGCTACGGCGTCCCCATTCTGGGAACGTCCGCCGAGAACATCGACCGCGCGGAAGACCGCCACAAGTTCTCCTCCATGCTCGACGAGCTCGGCGTTGACCAGCCCCGCTGGAGGGAGCTCAGCTCCATCAGCGCCATCTACAAGTTTGTGGAGGAGGTGGGCTTTCCGGTGCTCATCCGCCCCTCCTACGTCCTCTCGGGCGCCGCCATGAACGTGGTGTCCAACAAGGACGAGCTGGAGTACTTCCTCACGCTGGCCACCAGCGTCTCCAAGCAGCATCCGGTGGTGGTGAGCGAGTTTATCGAAAACGCCAAGGAGATTGAGATTGACGCGGTGGCGCAGCGCGGCGAAATGATTGCCTACGCCATCTCGGAGCACGTGGAGTTTGCCGGCGTGCACTCCGGCGACGCTACGCTGGTGTTTCCGGCGCAAAAAATGTACGTGGAAACCATGCGGCGCATCAAGCGCATATCGCACGAGGTGGCGCGCGGGCTCAACATTTCGGGGCCGTTCAACATGCAGCTGCTGGCAAAGGACAACGACATCAAGGTGATTGAGTGCAACCTGCGGGCGTCGCGCAGCTTCCCGTTCGTATCCAAGGTGCTCAAGGTAAACTTTATTGAGCTGGCCACCCGCGTCATGCTGGGCGAGCAGGTGGAGCCGCCGCACAAGTCGGCGTTTGAGCTGGACTACGTGGGGATAAAGGCGCCGCAGTTCTCCTTTTCGCGCCTCCAGAAGGCCGACCCCGTGCTCGGCGTGGAGATGGCGTCAACGGGCGAGGTGGGCTGCATTGGCGACGACTTCGCGGAGGCTATCCTTAAGGCAATGCTGTCGGTGGGGTACAACATTCCGGAAAAAAACATCCTGCTCTCCACCGGCGACAGCCGCTCCAAGGTGGACATGCTCTCGGCGGCGGTGGCGCTGCAGGAAAACGGCTACAGCATCTTCGCCACCAAGGGCACGGCGGATTTTCTGGAGACCAACGGCGTAAAGGCTACCGTGCTCCACTGGCCTGACCAACCCGACCAGCCCAACACGCTCACCTACATTAAGGAGAAAAAAATTGACCTCGTGGTGAACATCCCCAAAAACCTCTCCAAGGACGAGCTCAACAACGACTACCTCATCCGCCGCAGCGCGGTGGACTTCAACATCCCGCTCCTCACCAACGCCCGCTTGTCGAGCGCCTTTATCCACGCTTTCTGCAAGCTGACAAAAAAGGACATAAAAATCAAAAGCTGGAACGAGTATTAGTCAGCTTCACCTCTGAATCTCACTTGTTCACCGTTTTGAGTTATCTTGGTGTTGTGAAGAACAAACAAAGACGAAGTTTGCAGCTTCGTCTTTTGATATATACTCCTGCCCATTTCGTGGAGAGAATTCGGGAGAGTTGGAGGTGAGGTTGGAGTGATGTTGATTATAAGAGAATTTTGTATAACTTTGCGAGGAATAAATTGTAAAAATTTCGTAGCCTTGGTGGTAAAAGCATACCGTCAATTAGTAATCAATAAAAACAGACCTGCTTTGAGAACAGTATTTACCAAAAAAATAAAAAAAATAGTATGATACCCGATTTTCAAACGTTAATGCTCCCTTTATTGGATTCGGTAAAGGACAAAAAGGAATACCGCTTCAACGACATTGTTGATAATTTAGCGGGAAAATTTACTTTGTCTGAAGAGGAGAAAAAGAAATTGCTACCCAGTGGCGTAGATTTTGTATTTAGAAATAGGGTTGGCTGGGCAAAAACCTATCTAAAAAAGGCAGGATTGTTGGAAACTCCCAAGCGAGGTTTTACCTACATCACGCAAAGAGGTATAGATGTTTTGAAGCAAAAGCCTAAAACAATCAATCTTGCATTCTTAAAGAAATTTCCTGAATTTTTGGAATTTCGAAGTATATCAACAGAAAATATTTCGGCAGAAGGCGCTAGTACTCAAAATAATGAACAACTTAAAACGCCGGAAGAAATTCTTGATGATACCTATCAAGATATTCAAAAAACGTTGGCGCAAGAATTATTGGATAAAATTCAGCAACTATCGCCTCCTTCTTTTGAGCGTTTGGTTGTTGACCTGCTGGTAAAAATGGGCTATGGCGGCTCTGTGAAAGACGCTGGAAAAACGACCGGAAAAACCGGAGATGAGGGCATTGATGGAATTATAAAGGAGGACAAACTCGGGTTAGATATTATTTACATACAAGCAAAAAAGTGGCAACAAGGTAATACAGTAGGGCGTCCTGAAATACAGAGGTTTGTAGGCGCGTTAGCTGGTCAAGGCGCAAAAAAGGGCATATTTATTACAACATCCTCCTTTACCAAAGAAGCGTTGTCATATATTCCCCGCAACGAAACAAAAATTGTATTAATCGACGGGCTTCAGCTGGCGCAGCTGATGATTGACCACAACCTCGGAGTGACAGTTCAGCACACCTACGAAATAAAAAAAGTTGATATGGATTATTTTGAAGAGTAATGATGAAAACAATAGGTGAGTTACATAAAGAATGGCTTTCGCTACAGCCGTTGAGGGCGGAATACCAGCGTAGGTTAGACCGTAAGCTGATGCTGGAGTTCAACTACAACTCCAACCACATGGAGGGAAATACGCTAACTTACGGGCAGACCAAGCTGCTTTTTATGTTTGGCGAAACAACGGGAAGCGCCAAGCTGCGGGACTACGAAGAAATGAAAGCCCACAACGTAGGGTTGGAGCTGACAAGGAGGGAGGCCGCTGATGCTGAACGTCCCCTAACCGAGAATTTTATTCGCGAGCTAAACAAAACCATCTTTGTGGAGGACTTTTGGAAAACGGACGCCCGTCAAGCTTCCTCCTACCAAATTCATGCTGGGGTGTACAAAACCCGCCCAAATTCTGTGGTAACGGTTACGGGTGAAACATTTGAGTACGCTTCGCCGGAAGAAACGCCTGCGCTAATGTCTGATTTGGTAGCATGGTACAACGCAACAGAGCGGCAAAACGCCCTACATCCGGTAGAGCTGGCGGCGTTGCTTCACTATCGCTACGTTAGGATACACCCGTTTGAGGATGGCAACGGCCGCATAGCCCGATTGCTGGTTAACTATGTTCTGTTGAAGAATAATTTCCCGATGCTAATTGTTCTGAGTTCCGACAAAGAGAATTACCTGCGGATTTTACACCAATGCGACGTAGCCGTGGGCGACAACCCTACAGACGGAGCAACGGCAACGGTAGCGCAAATCCGTCCGCTTGCGGATTACCTTGAAAAGTTAGCGATACGCTCACTGCAGGTAGCCATCAAGGCGGCAAAGGGAGAGCTTGTTGACGAGCCGGACGACGTGGATAGAAATTTACGCAACCAATAACACCTTAGCTGAGAAAAACAATGAACGCACAGCAGCTTTACGAGCAAATACGGCGCAAGAAATCGTTTCTATGCGTAGGGTTAGATTCGGATATGAAGAATTTGCCTGCCCACCTGCAGCGCGAGCAACGCCCAATGCTGGCGTTTAACAAGGCAATTGTGGACGCTACGGCGGCGTATGCGGTTGCCTACAAGCCCAACGTGGCGTTCTACGAGGCGTGCGGAGCCGAGGGCTGGGTGCAGCTGGAGGAAACCGTGCGCTACATTCGCCGGCGCCACCCCAACATCCTCATCATTGCCGACGCCAAGCGCGGCGACATTGGCAACACCTCGCGCCTGTACGCCGAAGCCTTTTTCAAAAAGATGGATGTGGACGCCGTTACGCTTTCGCCCTACATGGGGCGGGACACGGTGCAGCCTTTTCTGGAGTACGCCGGCAGGTGGGCTGTTCTGCTGGCGCTCACCTCCAACCCCTCCGCCTCCGATTTTGAGCTGACCGTTGGCGCGGACGGGAAAATGCTGTTTGAGCGGGTGCTGGAAACCTCCATGCAGTGGGGTAACCCCAACAACACCATGTACGTGGTGGGCGCAACCAAGGCCGAGATGCTGTTGGACATTCGCCGGATAGCGCCCGAGCACTTCCTGCTGGTGCCCGGGGTAGGCGAGCAGGGCGGCAGCTTGGAGGAGGTGGCAAAAAGCGGAATGAACAGCCGCTGCGGCCTGCTGGTAAACTCTTCGCGCGCGATTATCTTTGCCGATAGCAGCGAAA